>CAYYJM010000100.1:0-4027 GCA_964471755.1 uncultured Alcaligenaceae bacterium | reverse complement strand
CACTTCTAGCCGAAACCGAGGCCGCCGACGTAGGTCGGTCGCGAGACGCCCGACCAGGCCGTGGACTCCTCGGCGATCATGAGTGTCGCCGGGAAGCGCGAATAGACCGTCTCGTTGAGTCGGCGAAGGAAACCCATCGCTTCGAGGTTCTCCCGACCGCCGTACTTGTTCGGAACCCAATCCCCTTCCTGACGCGAATAGTCGAGGTAGAGCATCGAGGCGACGGCATCGACGCGCAGGCCATCGATGTGATACTTCTCCAGCCAGAACAGAGCGTTGGAAGTGAGGAAGCTGGCGACCTCATGTCGGCCATAGTTGAAGATGGCCGTGTTCCAGTCGCGGTGCATACCCTGGCGGTCGTCGGCATGCTCGTACAGATGCGTGCCATCGAAGTATTTCAGAGCGTGGCCGTCGGTCGGGAAGTGCGATGGCACCCAGTCGAGAATGACGCCGATGCCGTGCTGATGCAGGTAATCGATGAAGTACATGAAGTCCTGGGGCGTGCCGAACCGCGAGGTCGGAGCGTAATAGCCGGTGACCTGATACCCCCACGACGGGTCGTAGGGAAACTCAGTGATCGGCAGCAGCTCGACGTGCGTGTAGCCCATGTACTGGACGTACTCGGCGACGAGTGGAGCCATCTCGCGGTAGGTCAGGAAGCGGTTGTCCTCGTCGCCCTTGCGCCGCCAGGACCCGAGGTGCATCTCGTAGATGCTGATCGGCGCGTCCAGGCGTTGCCGGGCCTGACGCTGGCCGAGCCAGTCGGTGTCGTTCCAGTCGTATTCCAGCGTCCAGATGCGCGAGGCGGTGCTGGGCGGCTTCTGATGAAAGAAGCCAAAGGGATCAGCCCGTTCGCTCTGGTAGCCGAGGTAGCGCGACTGGATGTGGTACTTGTAGAGCTGGCCGCGCTCGGCACCGGGGATGAAGCCTTCCCAGATGCCGGAGTGGTCCCGACCGTTGAGCAGAAAGGCGTCGCGGTCCCAGCCGTTGAAGTCGCCCACGACCGCCACCCGCTCGGCACTGGGAGCCCAGACGGCGAAGTAGGTGCCCGGCACACCGTGGACAGTCAACGGATGAGCGCCGAGCTTCTCATGCAGCTGGAAATGGCTCCCCTCGTTGAACAGGTAGAGGTCCTCTCCGGTGAGCAGGGTCGGCCCGCTGGGCCCCTGGTAAAACGTTGGGAGAGCAGAAACCAACGGCGACGAATCCGTCGTGATCATGGGGGGACCTCCAACCCGAGACAGGCACACGCGCGCAACTCTGAATGGATGATCACAGAAAGGCGCATCCCGGACAAGGGGGACGGGGCAAATCGGCGCGCCTGGGAAGACTTTGCCGGCGGGCGATTCGCCATCCCCGGAGCAATCGCTCTGCACCGACGCCGACGGCATGACCCGGTCAACCGTGCCAGCAGTCATTGGCGTGAGGCCCAATTTCGAGCTATACGATTAATGGTGCCACAGGCGTGCCGTGAGGGTCGCCGGGCCGACGAGCGAGCGGAGAACCCCACCCCATGTCGCATCCCATCACGGAGGTTGAACCATCTCGACCCGATGCACGGCCTGTGCCGTCTGGATCGAGGCCGGTGCCAGTGACTCAGTCGGCCGTGCCGCTTCCGCCACCGCCGGGCTGGGGCCGGGCCTGGCTGTCGTGCTGGCCGCTGGCCCTGGGGGCCGCCCTGGTCGTCACCGGCCTGCTCGGCCTGGATCTGGAATTCCACCAGCCCCGTTCTTACGAAAGCGTGGTGACCGTCTTCGTCGACCCCGCGAACGAGGATCCGAACGCGAACCGGGCCGCCCAGTTGCACGGTCTTCGCCGCCTGGGCGGTCACGGTATGACCATCACGGAAGTCGGTGAACCGGGCGAGATCCAGCTCCGTCTGCAAGGGCCCGAGTCGGCGGCACTGGAGACGCGGCTTCGCCAGGTCATCGCTCATCACCGTGCCGAACTGGAATCGCAACGCGGTCATACCCTGGACCATTACCGCAAGGATCTGGCCCGGATCGATACACGTCTGGCGAATCTCGGGCAGATGTCTCTCGCTGGCGATCCGGCCGTGTTGCAGGCTGCCCGGGAGGCACAGGAGCAGGCCGACCAGCGCTGTCGGGAACTGGAAGCGCAACTGAGCCAGGCCCGGCTGGCCGGTCCCGCCGAGATTCCTCCGCTCGCTCCGGCCGACCTCGAACGTCTGCTCCGGAACGACGCACAAGGGGCGCAGTGGATGAAGCGGCGCGAGCGCATCCGGGCGGACCAGGCTCAGGTCAAGAAGGTGGCCGTCGGCGAGACGCGTGAGAACGCCTTGCGGGAACTCGATGGTCAGCTGCGTGAGGCCGATTCGGTTCTGCTCGTGGTCCGCCAGCGTCTGGAGCGTCCGCACGCCGAGCAGGAGGCCGCCCGCCGGGAAGCCGAGCGGCGCGATCGGATCACGAAGCTGACCACCGATCTGGAGGCCGCCCGGGGCATGGCGGAAACGTTCCACAAGCATTTCGAGGCGGTCCAGACGCTGGCCCGGACGGTCGATCCACAGCAAGCTACCGAGCGGGCCCATCTGGAAGCCCAACGACGGCGACGAGTCGAGGATATCCGGGCCCTCCAGGACGGCCATCGCACGCCGGGCGGTTTCGAGGTGCGCGGTGAGGTCACCCATCCGGTCGGCGTTCTGCGGCGGTGGGTGGTGACGTTCAGCGTGAGCCTGCTGGCGGGTCTGTTCGTGGGAGGTCTGGTCATCGCCCGACAGAAGGCGTTCGGCAAGGTTCGCTCCGTCGCCGAACTCACCCAGACGACGGGACTGCCGCTGCTGGGCGAGGTGCCGCTGGTCGCCTGCCAGGCGGTGCCGATCCCCGGCATTCGGCCGGAGGGAACGGTCGGCAAGGAAGTCGCTCGCCTGGAAGAGGCTGCCGATCGGATTCGGGGGCCGATCCTGAAGCAGTTGCCGGCCGGCCCGGTGCGTCTACTGGTGACCAGTCCCGGTGTCGGTGATGGTCGGACGACCGTGGCGACGCAGTTGGCCTGTAGCCTGGCCCGCGGCGGCAAGCGGGTGCTGCTCGTCGATGCCTCTCTGTCCCAGGCCAACCTTGCCTGGCTCTTCCAGGTTTCGCCCGAACCCGGCCTGTCCGAGGTTCTCCGTGGTGAACTGGATCTGGTGTCTGTGGTCCAGCCGACGAGCTTCAGTCGGCTCTGTGTTTTGCCGGCGGGACACCTCGATATGCAGGCACGGGCGGCGCTGGCGCAGGAGTGGGCCGGTCGGCTGTTCGAGCCGGTCCTGGCTCAATTCGACATCATCCTGATCGATGCTCCGCCGCTGGAGTCCTGTCCGGAGGCGAGCGTCTGGGCGTCGCGGTCCCAGGCGGCGGTGCTGGTAGTGCGAGCCCATCAGACGCGACTGCGGGCCGCGTATTCAGCCTGTCGGCATCTTCACCTCCTGCGCGTGCCGATTCTCGGTCTGGTTCTCGTCGAGCCGGAGACGGACACGGCCAGTCCGGGCGAACTGGTGGGATGACTCGCGTCGAGGCAGAGGGTACAATTCTGCCGGGCAAGAACGCACCGGTTCTGCCGACCCTCACGCGGTTCATCGGCGTTGAGAACATTCGCCATGATCACCTTCTACTGTTTCGATTGCGGCATGAAGTTCCAGGTCAAGGACGAGTTCGCCGGGCGCTCCACACACTGTCCGACCTGCAAGGCACCGCTCCAGGTGCCGCAACCGCAACGCATCGAGGCCAACGTCCCCGTGGCCCAGGTGATCGAGTCGACCAACGCCAGCGAACGGGCCGGCTCGCTGGCCTCGGCCACCGTCGCCTATGACGGCAGCGATAAGCCCGTCGCCGACCTCATCGACCACGGCGGCCAGAGCCGCGGCCGCTACCTCATCGACAGGGAGATCGCTCGGGGCGGCATGGGGGCGGTGCTGCGCGGCATCGACCGCGACATCCGTCGGGAGATCGCCGTCAAGGTCATGCTCGACGACGCCAATGCGGGCAAGAAGGCCCGCTTCGTCGAGGAGGCCCAGATCACCGGACAGCTCGAA
>CAYYJM010000099.1:0-20422 GCA_964471755.1 uncultured Alcaligenaceae bacterium | reverse complement strand
GCCCGCATCTTGTGGACGGTGACGATGAAGTTCAACCCCGTCAGGATCGACGAGAAGCCGGAGATCAACACGCCGACCGCCGTCGCCATGACGTACGAGTTGGAGTACGTCGAGCTGTACGGCGTGTAGAACGTCCAGCCGGTGTCCACGCCGCCCTGGAGGATGGCCCACAGGGTAAAGGCGAAGGCCACCATGAAGACGTACCAGCTGAGCAGGTTGATGCGCGGGAAGGCGAGATCCTTCGCGCCCAGCATCATGGGCAGCACGAAGTTGCCCAGCGTTGCCGGGATCGACGGCACCAGGAAGAAGAACAGCATCATGATGCCGTGCATCGTGAACAGCTTGTTGTACGTGTCCGAGGTGAACAGATCCCCCTTCGGGGTGGTCAGTTCGAGTCGGACGCCGGCCGCGAAGATGCCTCCCAGGATGAAGGCAAACGTGACCGAGATCAGGTACAGAATGCCGATCCGCTTGTGGTCGAGCGTGAACAACCAGGAGCGGAGCGTGTACCCGACGTGCAGGTAATTGGTTCGCTCGGAGGGAGTCGGCTGCGGCGGCTGAAGATCGACCTGCCGCGTTCCGGTCGATGTCGTGTCCATTACTTGGAGTCTCCCTGTGGCTGAGCCGGCTTAAGCGATTCGGGGTGCGGCGTATCTTCGACCCGCGCGGGCGTCTGACCTTGCTTCAAGGTCTTGATGTACGCGATCACCTGGTTCAGTTCCTCCGGCGTCACCTGCCCTTCAAACGCGGGCATGATGTTCTTCCAGCCGACGACGATCTTGGCATCGGGTCGCAGGATCGATTCGCGGAGATAGTTATCGTCCGCGAGAACGGTTCGCTGCGGGCCCTTCTCTCCCTCGGTCACGTTCACCCGTCTGCGGTAGATGTCCTCGAGAACCGGAGCCCGCTGCTGACTGCTGAAGCCGTGGCAGGTGATGCACTGGAGCTTCGTGAACAGTTGGGCACCCTTCCGGGCCATCGAGTCCTGGCCCTGGTAGGTCAGCCAGTGCTGGTAGTCGGCCGCCTCCATGACGTGGACCTTGCCGATCATCTTCGAGTGTTCCGTGCCGCAGTATTCGGCACAGAACAGATGGTATTCACCCGGCTCGGTCGCCTGGAACCAGATGCTCGAGTACCGGCCCGGCACGGCGTCCTGCTTGGTGCGGAAGGCCGGGATGTAGAAGCTGTGCAGCACGTCTTCCGACGTGATGATCAGCCGCACAGGTCGGCCAGCCGGCACATGCAGCGTGTTGATCTCACGCTGTCCCTCGGGATGTTGAACCTTCCACATCCACTGCCGGCCGACGACGTAGATCTCCATGGCATTGGCGGGCGGCCGGGTCAGTTGCAGGTAGACGATCGCGCCCCAGGCGAACATCACCATGCCGATGAGCAGGGGGATGACCGACCAGGCGACCTCCAGGGTGGTGTTGCCGTGCATGGGCTTTGGCGTCTCGTCGTCGGAACGTCGCCGAAAACGAATCGCGAAGTAGATCATCAGTCCGAAGACCAGCACGGTCAGGGCCGCACCGACTCCGACGACGAAACCGAACAGCGAATCGACCAGCGGGCCAAAGGTCGAGGCCTGTTCAGGGAGCAGTTGAAATTGCGCCAGGAGCATGAGTCGTCCTGTAAATCCAAGGAATGCCGCTTCACACCACCGCTCAGCCGTCCCGCCGAGTCGGAATCCCGGCGAGCGTGGGGCGTCAGCCCCATGATCTTCGATCTTTGCTCTTCTCTCCGAATGAAGGCACTCATGGGGCTTACGCCCCACGCTCGCCGGGGCTTACGCCCCACGCTCGCCGGGGCCGTTCGCCGGCATCGGCCGGGCCGCCATCACCTTGCGGTAATGCCAGAACAGACAGACGATCAGCGGGATCGCCGTCAGAGCCCCGGCCAGGCGCAGCACCCGGTAGATCGTCACCGTGTACTTGCCGGTCGTGCCGTCGTAGAGCCCGCAAAAGAGCAGGATCGACTGGACGGCCGTCCCGATCTGCCCCTTGCCGGCCTTCTCGATCGCGTCGCGCAGCTGCTCCTCGCTGAAGGCCAGGCCGAGCAGGTACTTCGAGACGCGCCCCTCCGGCGTCACCACCAGCACACCGCTGGAATGCACATACTGGCCGGGCCGAGCCGGATCGGCATCGAAACCGAAACCGACGGCCTGACACAGAGCCGTACTCGATTCCGCAGGCCCGGTCAGGAAATGGACCGCCCGCTCGGCACCACGCTTGTTCAGGGTCTCCAGAAACACGGCCTTGTTCTGGGCCGCGATCTCCGGCGTGTCGGTCGGGTCGAAGCTGACGACGACGACCTCGTAGTCCCGGCCCGGCAGATAACGCCACATCCGGGACAGCCGGTTCACGGTTTCCTGCAAGACCTGATGGCACAGCCGCTCGCAGCGGAAGTAGGCCATCACCAGGAGAACCGGCCGGCCGTTGAAATACTGGCCCAGGCGAACGTCGTTGCCCTGATCGTCCTTGAAGGTCAGATCGAGCGGCACCTGGGCGTCGAGTTTCTGCTCGATGCCGGCTTTCTCGAACTGCCGGGGGATGCCGTCCTCGGGCCGCAGATCGTGCTGCGGCGTGGCCGGAGCGCGGATCTCCTCGTCGGCCCGAACTGGAAGCGACACCATCAGGAGCAGTGCGACGGCCGACAGCCAGCAGCGATTCATTTCGGCACCTCCAGTTTGCGATCCTCGCCCCCCACTCCCAGGCCCTTGCGCCCGGAACTGGAACCGCTTCGGAAGAAGCTCCAGGGGTTGACGATCGAACCGATTTCCACCCCCTTGGGGGCCTTGGCCCGCACCGGCAACTTGCCCGCGAGCTGCTCGATGGCCACCTCGATCGGGATGTGAGCCAGGCTCTTTTCCTTGTCCAGGTAGCCGTAACTGGTCAGTCGTTTGTCCGACGACTGGATCAGTTCGCCGCTCAGGGTCGGGTAGCCCATCACACCGCTGCGCGGGGCGCTGGGGTTGGTGCCCTCGATACCTTCCAGGATCGGCCCGGTCTTGCCGTTGTCGTTCGGCAGTTGCTCGCCCGGTTTCTTCGCGGCGTCCACCACCAGCGTGGCGATGTTGCGATTCTGACGCTCGGCTTCCTTGCGCAGGTAATCGTAGATCAGGCTCACTCCGCTGACCGCCCCGAGGACGATCATGGAGAGGACCAGCGCAAAGATGTACAGGCCGCCCGGCTTGACATCGCTTCGCTCGAACCGGACGCCACCGTGGCCGGCATGGCCATTGGTCGCGTGACCGTTCGTGGCGTGGCCGTTGCTGTGGCCATTGCTTCCGCCGTGGCCACCGGGTACGGGATCAGCCATGGTGCGCCTCCGCTTCTACCACGCGCGGATCGTGTTCAGGCACGACCGGCTGCCGTTGCAGTTGCCACAGGAACAGAGCCACGAGCAGGCCGAGCAGGCCCACCGCGGCGGCCACATCGAGCCAGACCATGCTCGGCCGCATCTCCCCCTGGGTCAGCGACGGGCTGATGGTCCAGTGGTAATCGATGAACCGCATGACCAGCATCCAGATCGCGATGCCGAACAGCCAGTTCGGACTGTGCCGAATCTTGCGGACCAGCAGGAGCATGAACGGGATGAAGAAATGGCCAATGACCAGCAGCGCCCCAACCCAGCCGAAGCCGCCGAAGGTGTGCGCGTTGAAGTATTCCTGATCCCTGGCCAGCGCCTCGCCCAGACGCCCGGTGTAGTAGGTGACCTCGACCCGCAGGTTGGCCGACCAGATCAGCAGGAACTGGCTGAACGCCAGGTAGGCCCACATCAGGGTGAAGGCCAGCAGCAGACTGGCGATGTCCGACAGCGTGTTGTGGTTGGCCAGCGTGCCGAGCCGACTGCGTGGCTTGAGCAGGATCAGCACCGGCAGCACGAAGACCAGGGACGACAGCATCGCACCGAAGGCGAACAGCACCGGGTACATGGTCGAGTACCAGTACTTGTTGACCGACATGCCCCAGTCGATGCTGGCGAAGGTCATCGACAGAGAGTAAATCACCAGACCGGGAGCGGCCAGGTAACGAACCGATTCGCCCAGGCTCTTGACCGTCCGCGAGTCGGTCGCCTTGTCCTCGCGAAGAGACCACCAGCGGAAACAGATCGCCATGACGATCCAGATCAGGAAGTAGACGCCGAACCGGGCGATGAACAGCGGCACGTTCATGTAGATCTGCCGGGCCTTCAGGATGCCATGCGAATCCGCCGCCACCGCGGCCGGGTCGGCCCAGGGGTAGAGGATCGGCAAGCCGAGCAGCAGCGGCAGGAACAAGACCGCCAGGCCCGCCAGGACCAGCGGCGAGCTGGCCGCCTCCAGCGGTCGGCGGAGTACGAGCCCCCACTGGCCACCGACCATGTGTTGCAGCATGAGCAGACCCATGCTGCCCATGCTGAGACCCAGGACGAAACAGTAGGCCACCAGGTAGGCCCGGAAGAAATCGTTCGGACTGGCCAGGTAGCCAAGGACGCTGACGCCCAGGCCAGCCGCCCCGGCGATCAGGGCGACGATCATCACTCGGTCCACCCCGGCGATGCCCGTCGGAGCGGGCGGCGTCGCTGCGGGAGGTGTCGCCGTACTCAATGGGCACCCCCTTCCTTCTTCGTGGCCTGCTGTTCACTCTCGGCGAGCTTCTTCTTGATCTCGTCGGTCGCCGCACTCACCTTGTAGCGCTGACTCAGCTGCAAGGCCCGCAGGTAGCTCGCGATGGCCCAGCGATCCTCCACCGGGATCTGGCTGGCATACATGGGCATCGCTCCATACCCGACGGTCATGACGTGGAAGTAGTATCCCACGGGGGCCTCGGGCAGCGGAACCGCCAGGCCCTGGTAGGCGATACCCCGCGAGAAGTTCTCCTTCTCGACCGGGTTGTCACCGACCAGCGACGGCGGCGGAGTGAACCCGCGCTGCACGACCATGCCGTCTCCCGAGCCAGTGTAGCCATGACAGACGGAACAGTAAATGTTGTACCGCTGTCGGCCGCGTTCGATCATCTCCTTCGACACGACCATCGGGAAGGTGGTGGCGAACTGCGCCACGAACTTCTCGCCATTTGCCTTGTTCGGCGTGGCCGGAGGAGCCGGCATCGGGCCGGGCTCCTGCAAGGCGACCAACTCGCCGGCCGGTTCGCCTTCACGATTCCCGGCAGCCATGCCGGCGGCCGGCTTCGGATTCAGACCCGCCATCAGGTGCGGATCGTCACGGTAGTTCCGCGACACCGTCCCCTCGACCAGCGGTCGAGAGGAGCGGCCATCGGGGAACAACGACGACGCCGTCAACGGCTTGTACTTCGGCTGGTTCGCCATGTACTGCTCGACGCAGCCCGTGGGCAGAAGAACGAGCAGGGCCAGCACCAGCTTCTTGCTATCGAGGGTTTTCATCAATGGGGGACCTCGCTCACTTCCACCGGATGCAGGCCGAGCAGGAAGGCCCGGGTCTGGTCGCGATCGAATTTCGGATCGACCGCCTCGATACACAGGAAGAACCGATCCTGCGTGGCGTGCGCGAATCGCTCCACATGGAACAGCGGATGGTACGGCTGCGGAAACCCGTTCCGGGCCAGCATGCCGAAGACCGCCGTGATGGACGCGACCAGCACCGTGCACTCGAACGTCACCGGAATCCAGGCCGGCCAGCTGTTCAGCGGCCGACCACCGATGTTCATCGGGTAGACCTCGACGGCGATGAAGTACTGCATGAAGTACCCACCGAGACAGCCGATCAGGCCGCCGACGAAGATCATCACCGGAACCCAGGTCGGCTTGTGGCCGATCGCCTCGTCCAGGCCGTGGACCGGGAAGGGAGAGAAGCCTTCCACCCGCGTGTAGCCCGATTCGCGTGCCCGGTTGGCCGCGTCCACCAGGGCGGTCGGCGTCTCGAACTCGGCGACGACCCCGAAGATCTCGCCGTTGCTCGTCGTACTGGCTGTCATGTTAGTGACCTCCTCCCTGTCCGCCGGGCTTCTTCTTTTCGTGCAGATTGCCCTCGGCATCCGGCATCGAATAGGGATCGTGATGCTCGGCCGGCTGGTGGTGCGGAACCGATCCGGGCAGCAGCAGTTGCACCTCGAAGATGCTGATCATCGGCACCAGGCGAATGAACAGCAGCATGCCGACGAAGAAGAACCCGATCGTGCCCGCGAACATGGCCCAGTCCCACACGGTCGCGGTGAACTGACCCCACGCCGACGGCATGTAGTCGCGTGACAGCGTCATCAGGATGACGTACCGTTCCAGCCACATGCCCGTGTTGATGACCAGGGCAATCAGGAACAGCCAGAACAGATTGCGTCGGAAGTAGCCGATCCAGAGCAGCTGCGGGATCAGGAAGTTGCACAACAACAGCAGCCAGTAGGCCCACCAGAAGGGGCCGCCCCAGACACGGTTGTAGAACATCGACTGCTCGAAGAGTTCGCCACTGTACCAGGCCATGAACGCTTCCTGGCTGTAGCCGTAGATGACCATCAAGCCGGTGGCCAGCATGACGCGGGCCATGACGTCCATGTGCTTGATGGTGATCAGGTTCTCCATCCCGTACCAGGTGCGGACGGGGATGACCAGGACCAGCACCATCGCGAAGCCAGAGTAGATGGCACCGGCGACGAAGTACGGTGGAAACACCGTCGTGTGCCAGCCGGGCAGGTTGGCCACGGCGAAGTCGAACGACACGATCGTATGCACCGACAGCACCAGCGGCGTACTCAGGCCGGCCAGAATGACGTAGGCCGACTCGTACCGCTGCCAGTGCTTGGCCGAGCCACGCCAGCCGAGCGACAGCACTCCGAAGATCGTCTTGACCACCGGGTTGGTCGCCCGGTCGCGCAGGTTGGCGAAGTCCGGCACCAGGCCGACCAGCCAGAACAGCAGCGACACGGTGAGGTAGGTCGAGACGGCGAACACGTCCCAGGTCAGCGGGCTGCGGAACTGCGGCCACAGGTCCATCGAGTTCGGCAGTGGCAGGAGCCAGAAGGCGTACCACGGACGACCCGTGTGGAACAGCGGATACATGCCGGCACACAGCACGGCGAAGATCGTCATCGCCTCGGCGAAGCGATTGATCGAGTTTCGCCAGCGCTGGTGGAGCAGCAGCAGAATCGCCGAGATCAGCGTACCGGCGTGGCCGATACCGATCCACCAGACGAAGTTGATAATGCCGTAGGCCCAGGCATGCGGGATGTTGACACCCCACAGGCCGATGCCGATGAACAGCAGGTTCGTGATCGTCATCATCAACAGCTGGAGGATGATGAACGCCACGGCGAAGCCGAACAGCCACTGACGATCGACCGGCCGCTTGATGACAGCGTCACCGATGGTGTCGGAGATCGTCGTGTACGTTTGCCCGGGGCCAAGCAGCCCTTCCGGCTCGTCGGTGGGCTTGAGCGTCTCGGTTGCCATCGGTTCAGCCCTTCTCCTCGTCGTGCTTGGCCACCAGCTTCGGGTTCGGGTTGCGAATGGACGCCAGGTACGACGTCCGCGGCTGCGTGTTCAATTCGTCGAAGAGGGTGTAGTTCAGCGGACTGGCTCGCAGTCGGCCGACATCGCTGGTCGGTCGGCTGGCTTCCTTCGGTCCCAGATCGCCGAACGTGATCGCGCCCATCGCACAGACGGCCTGACAGGCGGTGACCACTTCCCCATCGCGGACGTAGCGCCCCTCCCGCCGCGCCTCGATCGACGCCGACCGGACACGCTGCACGCAGTAGGTACACTTCTCCATCACGCCGCGGGTGCGGACCGTGACGTCCGGGTTCCGCAACAACCGGAGGCTGTTGTTCGCCCAGTCCTGGTAGGCGAAGAAGTTGAACCGCCGCACCTTGTACGGGCAGTTGTTCGAGCAGTACCGCGTACCGACGCAGCGATTGTAGACCATGTCGTTGAGGCCGTCATCGCTGTGGACCGTCGCCGACACCGGGCAGACCTGCTCGCACGGTGCCTTCTCGCACTGCTGGCACGGCACCGGCTGATGGTACGTCTCGACCACGTCGGGCTGGGCCGAATCGACGGCGTGATAGCGGTCGATTCGCAGCCAGTGCATCACACGGCCGCGATTGACCTGCTCCTTGCCGACCACGGGGATGTTGTTCTCCGCCTGGCACGCCACCACGCAGGCCGAGCAGCCGGTGCAGGCACCGAGGTTGATGACCATGCCCCAGCGGTGGTAGCCCTGCTTCTGCTCCATCGGCGGCAGGATCGTCGCCAGCGGCTGCCGTTGTGGCGACTCCTCCCGGGCTTCCGGCTTCTCTTCCGGAGGATGAGCCCCCTCGCTCTCGTGAGCGTGGCTGCCGTGATAGCCGCTACCGTGGATCGCCAGATGATGGTGGAAGTGGTCCTCGTGCGCCTCCGGCTCGAAGGACGCCGTGCGGATCAGGTCCCGTCCCTCCATCAGGTGGTGGGCCTGAACGCAGGCCACCAGGTGCTTGCCGCCCGACTTGCTCGGCTTCTCGGCCTGAGCCGTCCACGTCGAGGCCGTCTTGCGGAGCGGATTGACGTCCACCCCGACCGGCTTCCGCGAGTCGCTCATCGACACGCGACCGGCTCGCGTCCGACCGTAGCCGAGCGTCAGCGTGATGCTGCCCTCGGCGTGGCCCGGCACGATCCAGGCCGCGATGACGATCTCCGCGCCATCGATCTTGATCTTCACCTGATCGATGTACGTTTCGCCGTGTTCGCCACCCCGGCCGCCGCTATACTCGGTCACGCCGAGCTGTTTGGCCATCGCCGGGCTCATGTGCGCGACGTTATCCCAGGTGATCTTCGTCAGCGGCTTGGGGAACTCCTGCATCCAGCCGTTGTTGGCATAGCGACCGTCGTACAGGGCCGAGTCCGGCCGGAACAGCACCTCGTACTCGCCCGACCGGGGCAGGCCCGGCAGTTTCGCCAGGATTTCCTTCTTGAAGCCCGGCGTCTTGGGGCGCCCGGCCGTCTTCGCGATCACGCCATCGCGGAGCGACTTCTTCCAGAACAGCTCGAAGCTCTCCTTCGAGCGTTCATCCTCGAGGTCGGCCTTGTGCTGCTCGTACCACTTCTGCCAGAAGGCCAGCACGATGTCGTAGCCGGACAGGGCCGGGTCGGCACCGAACGCGGCGAGAATTTCGAGGAACGACTTACCCTCGTACAGCGGCGCGATCAGCGGCTGGATCAGGGCGGTCGTCCCGTCGAACGAGGCGGCATCGCCCCACTGTTCCAGCGTGTGCGTCAGCGGCAGATGCCAGTGACACAGGGCCGACGTTTCGTCGGCGAAGAGGCCCGCACGGACCCGCAGCGGCACCTTCTCCATCGCCTCGGTGAAGCCGACCGCCTTCGGCACCGTGTAGACCGGATTGCTGCCCAGGATCAGCAGCACCTGGACGCTGCCCGCCTTCATGTCGTCGACCAGCTGCGTCAGCGTCTGCGTCCGCTCGGCCGCGAGCGTCTGCCCCTTGACATCCCGCAAAATCCCGGCCGGCTCGACGAACGTGACCGTCTTGCCGAGGTTGCCGAGCTTCTCGTTGATGGCATGGGCCAACTGATGCACCACGGCCGACTGATACGGTCCGGGAATGATGACCGTCGTTCCCGGCTGACGAGCGTCCTTGAAGTCCTTGGTCCCCTCGTCCCAGGTCTTGGTCAGGTCGGCGACCAGAGCGTCAAGGAACTTCGCGTGCTTCTTGTCGAGCTTGTCAGCGTCGAGGACACCCTCAATGCCGAGCTTGCTCGCCAGCGCCCGGACGAACGCCTCGATCTCCGTCGGCTTGAGGGCCAGACGGTGATCGGCCAGCGCTCCGGTCGGCGAGATCATCGACTCGATGACGTACAGCCGATTCATCTGGTGATACAGGCGATCGCCAACGCTCTTGGCCTGAGCGTCGCCCGGCTTGAGGCGACGGCGTTCGCCAAACTCGTTGGCGTACTTCAGGCTCACACCGGGACCGCAGAGGAAGTCGGAGTCGAGAGCGACCACGACGTCGGCCGGCTTGAGATTGTAGACCGGAGCCACGTCTTCGCCGAAGGCCGCCTTCAGGGCTGCCGCCTCTTCCGTGCTAGCGGTCGGTTCGTGGATGACGAGCTTGGCATTCGCGAAGCGCTTGCTCTCCAGCAGACGCTTGAACTGATCCGCCAGCGACGACGAAACGACCGTCTCGGTCAGGATGCGGACACCGGCCGCTCCCTGTCCGGCCTGGTCGATCGCGGCTCCGATCAGGTCGAAGGCCTCTTCCCAGATGCGCGTCCGGCCGAGGTGCGTCACCGTCGCCTCGCGATCCGGATCGTACATCGACAGGATCTCGGCCTGGGCGAACACATCGGTCGCGCCCAGGCTGGCCGGATGCAGCGGATTGCCCTCGATCTTGGTCGGCCGACCCATGTGGCTCTCGACCAGCACGCCGGTGACGTGCTGCCCCAGTGCCAGGGCCGAGGCGAAGAACAACGGCTTGCTCGGCAGGATCTCTTCGGGCTGATGGACGTAGGGCAGAATCTTCTCATGGGGCGTCTTCGAGCAGCCGGCCACACCGGCCAGGGCCAGCGACGCACCCATCAGGGTCAGGAACCGACGACGGCTGATCGGATCGCCCCACTCGGTCGCGTTCTCGGGAAACTCCCGGTGCAGCATCTCCTCGAAGGCTGGCGTCTGGGCCAGTTCTTCCAGGCTGCGCCAGTAAGTCTTGCCCTGCGACTCGGCGAGCTTTTGCTGGACGGCGTCGAGATCCAGCGCGACATCTTTTCGATTCATCGGTGGCACCCCGAGCACTGGATGACCTTGCGGAGTTCGTACCCTTCGGACGCCGGTTGACCGAGCGGCCCTTGCTTGACCAGTTCCTTGCCCAGTTCCAGCTGCGAGGAGTAACCGGAATACTGGCTCTTGAATTCCTTGATCTTCTCTTCGCGCTGTTCTGGCTTCAGATCACTGGCCAGCGTCGCGGTGAAGGCGGCGACCTCGGTATCGACCTGGCTTCGCGTGCCGTAATACTTGCCGTCCTTCTTCACGGCCAGGGTGTAATCCCAGTCGTGGTTGAAGACCTGATCCTTCGGTCGAACGAACTTCTCCGGAGCCCGATGGCACTCCAGGCACCAGTTCATCAGCAGCGAGTTCTTCTGGTAGACGGCCTGCATGTGATCGATGCGACCGTGACAGGTCGAGCAGCCCATGCCGTTGTTGACGTGGATGCTGTGGTCGAAGTAGACGAAGTCGGCCAGGTGATGGACTCGGGTCCACTCCAGCGACTTCTCGGTCTTGTAGCTCTCGCGGACGGGCTCCAGGATCGGAGCCGAGGTCCAGATCTGCTGGTGACAGTTCATGCACGTCTTCGTCGGTGGGATGCCGGCGAAGCTGGCACTCTCGACGGAAGTATGGCAGTAACGACAATCGATGCCCAGGCCGTTGACGTGACTGAACTGGATCGGCTGCGTCGGAGCGACGCCGGCCTTGGTCCAGTAATCGGACTGGGTCATCATGTAGAACCAACAACTCGCCACGCCGAGGAGAACCAGCACCACGATGATGCTGCTCTTGGCGAGGTAGTTGGCACTTTTCGGAAAGATCTGCGCCATCCACTCCCCCCGTAGTTGAGGCGTTCCCTACCCCGAGGCCGGCCACACCGGACACGAACGGGACCCCATACTGCAACCATTCCCGGGGGGCTGGGTCGTCCCTGCCCTCCGCTGGGAATCGTTCTAGGAACGTCCTTCACGCCCAGCAAGGATTCTCTTCCCACGGGGCGGATTCTTCCGTGTTTTCCCCATCGCAAGAAGCGGGCCAAAATCCCCTCACCCGTGCCACGTTCTCACGGCGAAGTTCCTCAACCCCTTGGTTCGCCGAGAGTTGGCGAGCCGAGCCGACAGCGATCCTGATTTTTGTGGTGTGCGGTTTGGAGACAACCGTCTCTCACTTCCGAGAATCAGAATCGAACGATTCTCCGACCTGAGAGGCCGGCCTACTGCGCCCGGCCGAGCAGGAAGGAGGCCGCCAGCAGAGCCAGCACCACGGCGGCGATCACGACGTAGGCCCGGTCCCCCTGCCGGGCGAAGCCGATCAGCGCGACGGCCACGCGCAGGATCGGCGTGGCGATCAGCATCAGCAAGCCGAGGAGGACGATATCCCGGCCGCGTCCCGCCAGGACACCGCTGGCCACCTCGCCCAGCGACCGCGAATAGGCCGTATCCGGGCTGGTGAGCCGTCGAAGGTCCTCGGCCGACTGGAGGTACTCCGGGTGATGGGAGAACATCAGGATCACGCCCAGCAGGACCGTCGTCATGCTGACGACGACGCCGACGAGCAGCAGGCGTGCGATGAGGCGTTCGACGTGTTCCATCAGTGGATCCCCTTCCAGATCATCTCAATTGCGAGAAACAGTAGAATCGCGACGAAGATGATCCGCAGGACCCGGTTATTGGTTCGCCCCAGGACGTGAGAGCCGACCGTGGCCCCGAGAACGACGCCCAGGGCCACCGGGGCGGCCACGAAGGGATCGATGTCGCCGCGTGCGAAGTAGACGCCGGCACTGGCCGCGGCCGTCACGCCGATCATCAGATTGCTGGTCGCGGTCGAGACCTTGAGCGGCATTCGCATGGCCAGATCGAGGGCCAGCACCTTCAGCGCTCCGGAGCCGATGCCGAGCAGACCACTGATGGCCCCGGCCAGGTACATGAGACAGAGGCCGAGACCGGAGCGGCTCACGCGGTAATCCACCTCGCGCCCCTCCGCCGGGTCGAAGTATCGACCATGCAGATGCAGCTGGTCGGCCCAGGCATCGTCCGGAACCGAGGTGGCGGTGTCGCTGATACGCTGGAGCATCCCCAGCGCGGAAAGAGCCAGCACGACGCCGAAGATCAGGTAGAGCCAGGGCCCATGAACGAGGCCGGCCAGGAACGCCCCGGTGATGGCTCCCGCCGTGGTGCCGATTTCGAGAAACAGAGCGACGCGGAGATTGGCCATCCGTTCGCGAACGTACGTCGCCGCCGCCCCGCTGGAGGTGGCGATCACCGAGATGATCGACGCGCCGATGGCGTAGTGGATGTCGATGCCATAGAGCAGGGTCAGGACCGGCACGACGATGATGCCACCGCCGAGGCCGATGAGCGAGCCGAAGAATCCCGCGACGAGACAGATGGCGAAGAGGCTGAGAAAGAACTCCAGCGGCGACATGGTATTCCCCCGGGCCACGATCCCGGGAGCATTCTATCTCCATGGTGGCGTTTGGCGAGCGGCGCGGCGTCAGCTCGCCAATTCTCGCCAATCAGAAGTTGTTAATGACCTCCCGGCCGTTGCGTGTCCCGAGGTTGTTGAAGGTCACCGGGCTGATGGTGTAGGTGATCAGCCGAACGCTCCCATCGGACATCAAGGCATTCATGCCCGAGACGTGGGCCGCGCCGAAGCGATAGCCCTCCCAGCCGCCCTGGTTGTCGTAGCTGCTGTCGGGGTTGGGCTGGAAGCCGGTGTAGCGGATCACGTCCGGATCCCAGCCATCGCCCCAGCCGGCGTCGTCGTGCCAGTCTCCGACCTGGTAGTTGCTCGGGTTGAGTTGCTTCTCGCTGATCAACAGAGTGTTCGACGTGCCATCGCTGATCGTGGTCATCGTGACCTGGTCGCCTACCCAGCCACCGGCCGTGTTGAAGCCGCCACGGACGATGACGCCGCGATACCTGCCGCCCGTACACCCCTGGCCCCAGACGTCGCCGTACCAGAACTGGTCCCAGGAGTTGGGCGAATCGGCCGGCGTCGCCGCGGCGTAGTCCATCAGCGAACGGCCTGCCTGCTTGGCCCGCGACCGCCGGGCCGGGCAGAAGAAGATGGTCGGCCCGGCCTGGTAGCGGGCCGGGTCCACGTTGACCTGGTTGGTCCCACTGTTGGCGGCGGTGCGAGCCAGATTCTCCTGCTCGATGTACGGGAGGATGTAGTAGGGCCAACTGCCCGTCTGGCCCCATGGATTGAAGCCGCCCGGCGGCATGAAGCCGTGGGCGTCATGATAGCTGTGGATCGCGATGCCCATCTGCTTGAGGTGGTTCTGGCACTGACTGCGTGCGGCGGCCTCGCGGACCTTCTGCACCGCTGGCAGCAGCAGCCCGATCAGGATCGCGATGATGGCGATGACCACCAGTAACTCGATCAACGTGAAACCGTGTCGAGAACGCGGGAGAGACATGGAACGCTCCGAGACTGTAGGAATGAGGTACTCCGAAATAAACCAAAAGAACGGAACGAACGGTGCCGACTCAGCTGCGGGGCACCAGTTCCTTGAGTTTTGCCTGGTCCACTTCGGCGACCTTGCCGGTCGCATATCCGACCATGTGTTTGCCGCCGATGCCGGTCTTCTCCCAGACGACGACCGCCTCAATCATCCCGGGCGGGAGACGGACGCCATACCGGACCTGGTAGGGTTCCTTGTCGCGGTTGGAAGTGAAGAAGCCGTCCAGGTTGTCCAGCGATCCGCCGAAGGAGACGAGCATCTCTTGCGGAATCGTCTTGGCGATGAATTGCTTGAACTCTTTTTCGCTCGGTGGCGGTTTCCCCTGATGGCTGCTCAGGTAGCGGCCATAGCAGACCGCCAGGCCCTTGACGGTACTCTCCTCGGGTTGAGGCGCGTTGCTACCACAGCCCACGAGTATCGGCACGAGTATGCACAGGACACAGAACCGCAACCAGCGGATCAGGAGGCGAATCACTGTAGCACCCGGAAACGAGCTTGCGAGTCGAATTCCTGGTACTATCGCGTTTCTGCCCCCTCGCTGTCAATCATCTTTTCCGCATTTTCGCCATCTTTGCGGGCGCGACCTCTCGCCTGGTCGGATCAGCTCGCTTCGCGCTGACGGGCGAGTTCGTTCAACTTGTTGTAGAGCGTCTTGAGCGAGATCCCCAGCTCGGCGGCGGCGGCGGTCTTGCTGCCGTTGTGCTTCTCCAGCACGCGCAGCATGTGTTCCGTCTCCAGTTCCTTCAGGGTCTTGGCCGGCGAGCCGGCGGTCGGCGTGGACATCGGCACCGTGGTCGGCTCCGCCACCGCCAGCGACCGGGGCAGTGGCCGGGGATTCTTCACCTGCGTCGGCAGATGCTCCGGCAAGATGGTGCCACCACCGGCCAGGATGTACGCGTGCTGCATTACGTTGGCCATCTCGCGGACGTTCCCCTTCCAGTGGTACTCCAGCAGCACGTGGATCGCCTCGGCACTCAGCAGGTCGGCCACCTGATCGAGCGGTTTGCGGGCCGCCCGCGCCAGCAGGTGCCGGGCCAACTCGGGTATGTCCTGCTTCCGCTCGCGCAGTGGCGGCAAGCGGATCTCGAACGTGTTGATGCGGAAGTAGAGATCCTCGCGGAACTCATCCGCCTCGATCATCGTCGGCAGATCGCGGTTCGTCGCGCACAGGACGCGCACGTCGATCCGGTACGGCTCGTTGTCGCCCACCCGGCGGATCTCGCCCGACTCCAGGAAGCGCAGCAGCTTCACCTGGATGTTCTTGTCCAGCTCGCCCAGTTCGTCGAGAAAGACCGTGCCGCCGTTGGCCACCTCGAACAGGCCCTTGTGATCCTTCGTCGCTCCGGTGAACGAGTTCGCCCGGTGGCCGAACAGTTCGCTCTCGACCAGGGACGGCGTCAGGGCTCCGCAGTTGATCGGCACGAACGGCATGGCCGACCGCTTGCTCGCCTGCCAGATACCCCGCGCGGCCACGTCCTTGCCGGTGCCCGTCTCGCCCAGGATCAGCACGGTCGAATCGCTCGGGGCCACCGTGGCGATCATGCGATGAACGATCGCCATCGACGGTGCCTTGCCGATGAGAATGCTCGGCCCTTCCGCATTCTGCACGCGCGATTGCAGGGCGCGATTGCTGTTCTTCAGATCGCGCTTCTCGGCGATCTTGAGCAGCACGCCCTCGATCTCGGCCAGTTTGCACGGCTTGGTGATGTAGTCGAAGGCACCAAGCCGGACGGCCTCGATGGCCGTCTCCATGCTGGCGTGCCCGGTCATCACGACCGCCTCGGTGTCCGGGCTGACCTTCTTGAGATGCTCCAGCACCTCGATGCCGCTCATGCCGGGCATGCGCAGATCGAGGATGGCGGCGTCGAAGGTACTCTTCTCCAGAGCCTTCAGCGCCGCCCGACCATCGGGACAGACGACCACTTCATGCCCCAGGCGGGGGAGTTCGGCCCGCATGAATTCCTGCAACGATCGCTCATCGTCCACGAACAGAACTCGCAAGTTACTGGGCATGGTGTCGGTCCCCTTCCAAGAACTGGCGTTCGGCGGATATCGTCAAGCGGCCTGTCGGCCGTTCCCACGCGGATCGAGCGGCTGAACCGGAGGCCGTTCCGGAACCGGCTCGACGTGCAGCGGCAGACGCACGATGAAGGTGCTGCCCAGGTTCGGCCCGGGACTGGTGGCCTCGATTTCGCCGCCGTGCTGCTCGATGATCCGATGGCTGATCGTCAGGCCCAGGCCGGTTCCCTTGCCCGTCCGGTTCCGCGTGAAGAACGGCTCGAAGATGTTCTCCAGCACCTCCGGGGTCATCCCACAGCCGGTATCGGTGAAGCAGAGTTCGACCATGCCGTTCCGGGGAGTGACGGCGATTCGCAGTTCGCCCCCCTCCTCCATGTTCTCCATCGCGTTGATGGCCAGGTTGAGCAGCACCGAGCGGATCTCCTCGGCATTGATCAGGGCGCTGGCCGCGTTCGCCGAGCCGTTGCCGTTCAGCGTGATGGTCTTGCCCTGACTGTGCGGCAGCACCTGGACGCTGTCGATGACCGACTGAAGCAGGCCGACCAGGTCGGTCGTCTCGCGTTTCCGTTCGCCGGGCCGGCTGAACTCGAGCAGACGCTCGGTGATCTTCTTGCAGCGGAAGGCTTCTTCCTGGATCATGCGCAGGTAGCGAGAGATCAGCTCCAGTTCGCGGGCATGGGTCGCCGTCAGCGGCAGGGCCGACAGCAGGTCTGCGAGGCGAGCCTCGAGGGCCTCGCTGTACAGGGCGATGCTGTGCAGCGGGTTGTTGATCTCATGCGCGACGCCGGCCGCCAGGTAGCCGACCGACGCCAGGCGTTCGGAGCGAACCAGCTGGCGGCTGCGCTCGTTCACCTGGCGGGCCAGGTCGTTGTACAGTTCGGCGAGGCGGGCCATCATGTCGTTGAACGCCTCGGCCAGGTCCTCCATCTCGTCGCCGGAGTCCACCCGGATCGGGTTCTGGAAGTCGCCGCGTGCCACGCGCTTGACGCCGGCTTCCAGATCGCGAATCGGGTTGAAGATCCAGCTGTAGAAGGACCGCATCAGCCCGATCACGGACAGCAGGCCGACGATGCTGGCCGGCACGATGATCCACAGGCTGATCTGATAATGGCGGCGTGATTCGCTGAGGTACTCGTTGAGTTGCTTGTTGATGATCTCTTGCAGATCGCCAGCGTTGAGGGTGGTTTCGTGGACCACGCGCAGCAGCGGCAGCGGAGGTGGCGGCACGGGCCCGGCCGCGAGGTGACACAGGTCGGTCAGTGGTCCCCAGGGCTGTCCGGCCAGGGCACCCATGCCGAAGCGGAGGGCCGCACGCTGGGCCTGGTAGGTCGTTTCCATTTCCTCGCGGAGCTTGTCGTTGAGGCGTGGAGCCTCTTGCCCCGGCAGACGCATGCGCGGCAGGGCCTGCCGGGGGACGAGGGCCTCGAACTCGTCGAGGTTGCCGGCCAGGACGGCGACCAGAGCGACCTCGTGGCTGTCCTCGGCCTCGGTTTTCTGGCGGGTGACCTCGAGTTGCTCGCGGTATTCCTGGAGTCTCTCCCGAGCCTTGGCGGTCTTGATTGTGACGGTGCCGGGGAAGTCCACCAGGTGTTTCAGGGTGCCCTCGTCGGCCAGGTGGACGATTTCTTCCTTGAGGGCGTTCGCCACGTTGAGTTCGGCGAGTTTGGCTCGGATGTTGTTCATCGTGATGTAGTACGACCACAGGCCCCGCAGGGTGCCGCCCAGGAGCAGGGCCATGAGGAGTACCACCAGGCCGAGCCCGAGCATGAGCTTGTGGCTTATCCGCCAGCCCGGCTGTTTCGCAAGCGAGCTGCCCACGCCTGCCTCCTTGCGTCCCCGCCCTGCTTCCCCCAGAGGGCCCGTCTTCGGACCCAGTCCTCTCCCTCCTGGAGCGGTCGGCGGACTCTACCACAAGACCGGCGGGTTTTAGGAGAGCAAGTTTCGCGCGGCCCCGGCGACGGCTCCGCACCGCGCTTACTGGTGCCACTCCCCCACGAAGGGTTGATACGCTTTGCGGTACTGCCGGTAGTGCCAGGCCGGAGCCGAGGGGATGCCCTCCTGACCGAGGGCGTCCACGGCGACGATCCAGTAGCGTTTCGTGTCCGTGCCGGCTTTGCCGTCCTCGAAATTCGTCCCGGAGATCGGTTCGACAGTCAGGCGGTGGACCTTCTGACCGGGACCGTTGACCTTCGGGCCGTCCATGCGGTAGACGCGGTAGCCCTTCAAGCCTGTCTCGGGATTGGCGGTCCACTTGAGCCGGCACGTCTCGCCCTTCTCCTGAGAGAAGAGCCACTCCGGGGCCGAGGGGATGGTCAGGAAGTACGCCGAGGGGCCACTCACGACGCCGCGTGGATCGACCGCCCGGACGCGATAGGCGAAGACGGCGAAGCGATAAGGCTTGCCCTTCGGGTCGATGTGGTCCGCCGGTCGGAAGCGGTGCCGCCAGAGCGGTTCGCCCTCGATCTTGCCCGGCTGACTCAGGTCGATGGTCATGTCGGTGAAGGTGTGTTCCTTCTGTGGTTTCGGTGTCAGCGTCTCGAACGGGCCGATGCGCTGGATCGTGCCGACGCTCGGTTCGGCCAGTGGCGGCGTGTCCTTCTTGAGGCGTTTCACCTCGTCCTCGGTGAAGACCTCGACGACGGCCCGCTCGACGAGGTAGCCGGCCACGTCCGGGCCGGGCGTCTTCCAGGCCAGGCGGACTTCCTTCGGGCCGATCACCGAGACGACGACGTCCTCGACAACGCGCGGTTGCGCGCGCACGACTGGCGAGAGCGTTCCGGGGCCGGCGTCCATCCCGAGAGCCCGAACGCGGTAGAAGACCGGCTTCCCCTTCGGGGCGGTTTCATCGCGGTAGCTCGTCGCCTTCGGGCCGACGCGGCCGATGCTGGTGTAGTTGGACTCCCACGGCGTCGCGCCGTCGCCGCGCAGGATCTCGTGGGCCGTCGCGCCGGGCACCGGCTGCCAGTGAACGGTCACGGCGTCGGCCGCAACGCGGCAGCGCACCGCTTTCGGTGCGGGCAGCTCGGTTGCCTTCACACCGGGTCCGTGGCGATAGAGCCAGATCTGCTGTTCACGCTCGACGTCCGGGGTACGATCGGTTGGATTGATGTACACTTCAACGAGCGACGCGTTGAGATCGGGAAGAAATGTCAGCACGCGCCGTCGGTTGGTCCAGCCGTCGGGTTCGCGCGTTGGTTTGCATCGCGTCCAGGTATTCTTGCCAACGTCATAAGCCCAGGTCTCAACGTGTCCCTTCACGATCTCCTTGCCATCGTGGGCGTCGCCGACGCGGACCAGGGCGATCACAACACGATTGGCCGCATCGTAAGTCAACACGGCGTCATTGCGATCGGTCGGCGGCATCGTTTCCGGTTTCGCGTCGCGCCACTCGTTCTTGTACAGGTCGTAGATCCAGGTATGTCGGTCGTCGTCGAACTGCGATCCGAACAGGACGTGAACCTTGTGATGGCTGTCGTAGGCGAGGTTGCCGCCACTGCGGAACCCTGGCTGAGTCTTTGGCTTGCGGCGGTGCCAGGTGTTGGTGTACGGATCGTAAACGACCGTGCCCTCGCTGTTGCCCTCGCCGCCGAAGAGGACGGCGACCTGGTAATCGCTGTCCCAGGCGGCACAGCGCAGCGGCGAGACGACCGGCGTCGGCACCGGACGCCGGTCGCGCCAGGTATTGGTGGCGAGGTCGTAGTTCCAGACGGTCGTGTTGTTGAGGTAGTTTTCGCGGTACCAGTGCCAGCCATGACTGCCGCTGAATGAGGGGAAGCGAATGAAGCGGTTTTGATCGAGATCGAAGACGTTCTGCTGGGCGCAGCACACGCCGGGTGGCGAGCGATTGGGTTCTTTGAGTTCCCACGTCGCGGTCGTTGGATCGAAGCTCCACAGCTCGGCGTTTTGTTCGCCGCCGCCGCCCTGGTTGTGGCCGCCCCAGCGGAGCAGGCGTTTGGCCCGTGAATCGTAGCCGAGCGACGTTTCGTAGCCCATGCCAGGCGACGGCGGCCCACCCCTGGTGGGGCTGATCTTGATCCAGGTGCCGAGTTGCGCCTCCTGGGAGGCAGCCGGTTGCACAGTCGAGATCGCGATGAAAGCAAGCAGAATGGGGATGAGACGGTACATGGGATGGCCCTTTGGGTGTGACATCAGGGTAACGCCGACGAGGGGCACATCGCAACCAGGAGGCGGTTGCGATGTATGGGGTCAAGTAACCTCGGCGGGCTGGGGTTCGTTTT
>CAYYJM010000098.1:0-20714 GCA_964471755.1 uncultured Alcaligenaceae bacterium | reverse complement strand
CGTCGAGGTTCTTCGCCAGAGGAGAGCCGACCGCCGGGGTCGTGTCGAGGCGACCGCTAACCGCCAGGATGGCATCGCGCAGGGCCTCGGCCTCCAGGCGCTTCCGATCCTGACGCCAGAACCAGTGATTGTCCGGATCGACCTGCTGTTGCGGCCCCGTCGTCATCGAGGCCATCTGGTAAGCGCGGGTCAGAACGAGCCGCTTGACGAACTTCTTGATCGACCAGCCATCGGCGACGAAGGTCTTCGCCAGATGGTCGAGCAACTCAGGATGCGTCGGAGCCTCGCCCTGGTAGCCGAAGTTGTCCGGCGTCTGGACGATGCCATGACCGAACAGGTGCAGCCAGACACGATTGGCGATGACGCGAGATGTCAGCGGATTGTCAGCACTGGCGACCCACTCGGCCAGTTCCCGACGACCGCTGCCGCGACCGATGCGCGGCTCCTGGCCGGTGCTGAGAACCTGCGGGAAGCCACGGCGAACCGTCTCACCCGGCCTGGCCACGTCGCCGCGTTCCAGAACGCGCGTGTCGGCCGAACGGAAGCCCTCGACCACGCCCATCGCCAGCTTCTTCGGCTTGCCCACCTCGTCGTAGTAGCCGACCTGTCGGGCCAGGGCATCGACCCGACTGCGGGCGAAGGCCACACGCAGGAAACCGTTCAGTCGGTTGGTGGCATCCCGTGCCGCTTCCTGGGCCGTGGTCAGGGCCTCACGAGCATCGGCCAGTTGCTTCTTGAGACTGGCGAACTCGGCCTCGCTCCGCGGATTGCCATCGACCAGGGTCGCCACGTTCGGCAACTCGACGAGCGTACTGGACTGCCGGACCTGGAGCGAGCGGACGCCGCCGAAGCGCGTCTCGCTGCTGGTGAAGATGCCGGCCAGGGAGTAGTAGTCCTTCTGCGTAAACGGATCGAACTTGTGGTCATGGCAGCGGGCACAGGCGATCGTCACACCGAGCAGGCCCTGCGACAGGGCGTCGAGTTGCTCATCGACGACGTCCATGCGGAATTCCCGTGGATTCCTCGTACCCACGGCCTTCGACCCGATCGCGAGGAAGCCGGTCGCGATCTGCATCTCGGCTCGCTGGGCGTCGTCCTTCGCCGGGAGCAGGTCGCCGGCGATCTGCTCGCGAAGGAACTGATCGTACGGCTTGTCGGCATTGAAGCTGGCGATGACGTAATCGCGATAACGCCAGGCAAACGGGTAGACGACGTTCTGATCCTTGCCGCTCGACTCGGCATAGCGGGCGACGTCGAGCCAGTGTCGGCCCCAGCGTTCGCCGAAGCGCGGCGAGGCGAGCAACTCATCGACGACTTTTTCGATCGCCTTCGGGCGGTCCTTCTCCACGTCGAAGAGGAAGGCGGTCACCTGTTCCGGTGTCGGCGGCAGGCCGATGAGATCGAAGTAGAGCCGGCGAAGGAGGGTACGCGGATCGGCGTCCGCGACCGGCGGGAGGTTCCTGGCCTCCAGCGTGGCCAGCAGGAAGCGGTCGATGTCGGAGCGAGCCCAGGTCGCATCCTTCGGCTTCGGCACGGTCGGGCTGGCGATCGGCCGAAAGGCCCAGTGCTGCTTGCCCTTTTCGATGTCGAGGTTGTGAGCGAGCGTCTTGCCGGTACGCGGATCGGCGGCTCCGTCCTTGATCCATTTCTCGAAGTTGACGATGACGTGGTCTTCGAGTTTGATCGGAGCCTCGTCTGCCTTCTTCGCGGGCGGCATCTTCAGTTCGCCCGTGTGCCTGATGGCCTTGAGGAGCAGGCTCTGCTCGGGCTTGCCGGGGATGATGGACGGGCCGTTGTCACCGCCGGCACGAAGGCCGGCACGGGTGTCGAGAGCCAGGCCGCCACGGGTCTTGCTGGCTTCCCGGGAGTGACAGCCGATGCACTTCTCGACCAGAACGGGCCGGATGTTCTTCTCGAAGAAGGCGAGCTGCTCCGGCGTGGCCTCCTTCTCGGCGACGACTGGCGTCGCCGATCGCGGGCCGAATGGCCGGAAGGGTTGTTTCGGGTCGAGCCGCGTCGCTGGTGGCTGGGCCGCGACCAGTGCGACCATCCCGCCCAGGAGCAGCAATGAAACGAGGACTGGACGCTGCATGAGTGTGCCTCGGGGTCCTGGATATGCCGTCACCCTTTCGCTCAATCGACGTTCCGAGAACGTCTCCCGGCAAAGGCTCGACGTGGAGCGTGTCTCTCTCGAACGTCGGAACCGGAGACGGGATCCTTGTGAAATTCAACCCGGACTCTGGCCCGGGGTTACGCGAAGATCCCCCGGATCGCCGTTTTCATCGCGTTTTCAGGATTGCCAGGGGAGAGGATTCCGCCCCATTCGCGCTCCCGGCTCAGCGGCCGGCGGCCGCACGCAGGGCGTCGAGTTCGTCGCGTGAGATGGTTTGCGAGCCGATCGGCCGTCGATCGGGACCGTGGCAATCGCTGCCGCCGGTGACGGCCAGGCCCAGCTCGCCCGCCCAGGTTCGCAGCTGGCGAACCCGACTGTTTCGGAAATCGGGATACGCCACCTCGATCGCGCCGACGCCCAGGGAACGCAGCTTCTTGAGCATCTCGGACGTGGTGTGGTGCGAGGGATGGGCCAGCGACACGATGCCCCCGGCCTGGCGAACCAGCGCGGTCGTCTCGGTCACCGGCAGACGGACGTTGGGCCGGGTGTGCGGGCCGCCATCCAGGAGGTAGCGATGGATCGCCTCGCGCGTCGTGCTGGCCCGGCCGACCTGGACGATGAGCCGGGCGAGGTGTGGCCGCCCCAGCGTCTCCAGCGGAGCCGTGGGCAGATCCTCCTCGCGGAGCGGGACGCCAGCGGCACGCAGGCTGTCGAACATGGCCCGGAAGCGATGGATGCGGCCCTGACGCAGTCGCTCCAGAGCCTGTGTCAGCGGGCCGTCACTGGGATCGATGAAGTAGGCCAGGAGATGCGTCTCCCGCCCCTGAAACTCGGCGGTGATCTCGACGGCGGGGATGATCTCCAGCGGCCGACCCGCGGCGGCGGCCAGTGCCTCGGGGATGGCCGCGAGCGTGTCGTGGTCGGTGATCGCCAGGGCGGCCAGACCGCTGCGACTGGCGAGATCGACCAGTTCGGCCGGTGTGTACAGACCATCGCTGCGCGTGCTGTGAACGTGCAGATCGGCCCGGTCGGTCCCGAGGAGGGCGGATCGACCGGCGGCCTGACACAGGGCGGTGAAGGGACTATGTCGCGGCATCAGGCGGCGTTTCAGGGGGAGCCGACGGCGCGGCACTCTGGCGGAGTTTGTCCAGCACGCCGTTGACGAACGACGGGGAATCGAGCGAGCCGAACTTGCGGGCCAGTTCGATGGCCTCGTCGATGGCGACGTTCGGCGGCGTATCCGGGGCGAAGAGGAGTTCGTAGGCTCCCAGGCGAAGGACGTTGCGATCGACGACGGCCATGCGTGGCAGTCGCCAGTTCTCGGCGGCGGCGGCGATGCGTCGATCGATCTCGGCTCGATGTCGCAGGGCACCCTCGTAAAGGGCCAGGCTGAAGGCTTCGAGCTGGGCGTCGGCCAGTTCGGCGCGGGCGTAGGTGGCGACCATCTCGCGCGTCACGCGCGGATTGATGTCGTACTGAAAGAGCAGTTGCAGGGCCACTTCCCGGGCCTGATGACGACGGTTGCTACTCATGCGTACGGTTTCCCTCCTGCTTCAGGGTATCGCATTCGGGCCGACCTGGGAATAGGAGGCGGCGCAGGGGCGTTCTACTCCTCGGTTTCTTTCTGCTTCCGTTCGTCCAGGGCCCGACGCTCGGCCTCCTTGCGTCGCGCCAGGCGTTCCATCGCACTTTCCCGCGGCTGATCCGTCGATGGCGTCTCCGGCGTCGGCGTCGGCCGCTGCGGCGAATTCGTCGGCGTCGCCAGGCCCGGAACCGTGCCGCTCGCGCCAGGAACGCCCTCGAACTTCCGCTCGCTCCGTTCCGTGCCGACCTGGCTCTTGCGGGCCTTCAGACGATCGAAGTACTCGTCCCGTTCGCGTTCGTCCACGGGCAGGCCGCGAAGGCGAAGCCAGAGGTTCGCCAGGAACTTCCTCGCCTCGGCCGGATCGACCGCGATCCGCCGGGCGGCGATGTCCACCACCAGAGCGAGGGCCGTCAGGAAGATCAGCCAGTACCACAAGGGCTGCAAGGCTCCGGTCGCCGCCAGGCCAGCGCGGAACGGCAGCCCCCGGGCGGCGATCTGTTTCAGTTCCGCATCGTCCTCGTCGTAGACCCGGCCTCCCGTGAGCGCCGCGATCCGCTTCAGCAGCGCGACGTTGCTCTCCGGTGTCGAGTATTCGCGTGTGTGCGGCACGGTCACGCCGGTTCGGACGGTGTCGATCCCCTCCTCGACCTCACGTTCCTTGCCGTCCGGACCGCGCATCTTGACCAGGCGGGTCGCCTGGGCCGTGATGAAGTACGAGCCCGGCTCCTCGGCCTTGACCTCGGCGACGTAGACGCCGGCGTTCCGCTGCACGAACTTGAGCGTCTGACGGGGGCCGGTGGTGCCTTCCAGGACGCCGGGCAGCGTGAGGCCACCGCGGATCGTCAGCGCCGTGTCCGGCTTGTTGGCCTCATCGCGGGCCTCGACGGTGATCTGAATCCGACCATCGACGTATCGTCGGCGGATGAGCAGTCGGCCGCTCTCCGTCGGCCGCAGCGTCCAGAGAACGACCTGCTCCCAGAACTGCGAGTAGAGTTTCGCCTGATACCAGTCGCGCGACCAGAATTTCGGGATGCCGGCATCGCTGGTGAACGCGACCGATTTGCCGATTCCGAAGGGCCACCAGGCGACGAGCGGAAACTCCTGCTCGTTGATCTTCGGCGTGATCACGGGCACCTCGACCGTCACCTGCGGCTTGCGCGTCGTGCGGACGAAGCCACGCAGCGGCGCGATGTTGTCGAGCAGCCCGGCGTCGATCCGGGCCAGCGGACCCGAGCGGTACTCGATCACCGGACGGAATGGTTTCTCGTAGAGAAAGGCCTGGCTGACGAGGCGTGCTTCCTTGATGTAGATCGCCGGCAGCTCGTCCGGCTTCTTGACCGAGTAGGACCGACCCCGCGTCCGTTTGGCGATGTCGGCCATCTTCGTGTCCTCGTTCGGCCCGTGGCAGGCGACGCCGACCGTCGTGACGGTGATCTTGTCGTCGAGCAGCGTCTTGAGCGTCGCCGGGTTGTACTGCGGGTCGCCGTCACTGATCAGGATGATGTGCTTGGTGCCGATGCCGCGAGCCGGGTCCATCAGGGCCTTATGGGCCATCTTGAAGGCCGGGTCGAAGTCCATCATGTCGCCGGGCATCATCCGGTCGATGCTGGCCAGGATCGCCGGCTTGTTCTGGCCCACTTCCTGGAGCGGCAGGTGCCACTTGTTGGCGAAGTCGAAATCGATGATGCCGACCTCGTCGAGCGGACCGAGTCGCTCGACGGCGAGCTTGGCGATCCGCTTCTGCCAGAAGTTGCCGTCGGCGATCTCGCAGGCGTGCATGATCAGCACCAGACCCGACTTCGTGTCCACCTTGAGCGACTGGATGTCGCAATCGACGGGCAGAGCCTCCTCGATCTTCGTCTTCTGCCAGCCGCCCGCGCCGAAGCCCTTGTCGCCGCCGATGAAGACCAGGCCGACGCCCTGCTGACCGACCGCGTCGTGGATCGCCTGCCGCTGCGGTTCGCTGACCCGGTCGGCCGGGATGTTGACCAGGACCAGACAGTCGTAATCGCCCAGGAAGACGGCGAGTTGCTCCGGATCGGGATAGTTCTTCAGGACCGACACGTCGCGGAGATCGACCCGCAGCTGCTTTCGGCCGCCGACCTCTTGCAGCACCTCGAGCAGTTCCGGGTTGACCACCCGGTTCAGATCGACCGGCTCCTTCGGGTCGTCCGGCGTGCGGTTCTCCAGAATCAGCACGCGCCGCTGACCACGGGCCAGGACGTGGGCACTGGCCCGGTTGTTCTGCACGCGGTCGCCCGGCAGGCCATCGACCAGCCGACGGCCCTCGGCGTTCTCGACGCGAATCGGCTGAATCTCGGCCTCGTAGGTGTACGATCGCTGTTCATCGGTCAGAGGCCGGGTGAACGAGAACTTGTTGAGTCCCTTCCGCAGTGGCACCCGGGTGTCCACGACGAGGCGCACCGGCTCGCGTGTCAGCGTCAGGACGACGGTATCGCCCGGTTGCTTCGCCGCGAGCAACTCGGCGACGCGCTCGGGCCGATTGACCGGTCGGCCATCGACGCGGAGCAGCAGGTTCCCCTTCTCGACGCCGCTGGCCTGGAGGGGGCCCGGTCCGACGCTGGTGATGTCGAGTCCCTGGCCGCTCGCGCTCGCGGCCAGGCCCAGGCCAAGGCTCCGGTTCGCCAGCAGACGAACGCCCAACTCGACCTCCTTCTCGGTGATCTGCTTGAGCGTCAGCCGGGCGATGACCGTCTCGGGGTGAAAGCTGCGCACCTGGATGGTGACCGGCACCTTGCTCCCCTGCTCGGTCACGGACGGTACATCGACACTCTCGACGAGGATCTCGTTCTCATGCCGCAGGGCGACGCCCAGGGGCAGTACGTCGATCTGGATGCCGAGTTCCTTCGCATCGCGGGCGGCGTCCTCGGCCGAGCCGGTCGTCTCGTTGCCGTCGGAGATGAGGACCATGCGTTTGCCGGTGTTCGGTGGGAACGAGGTCGAGCCGAGCCGGATCGCGGCGGCGATGTTGGTCGCCTGGCCGTCCGGGATGGTGGGCAGGCTCTCCAGGTTGAACTGTGGCACCGCGGCCGGCGGCAGCTCCAGACGCGGCCGACGACCGAAGACCAGCAGGCCGGCCAGATCGCGGTCCCGGCCCCGACCCCGCTGACGGACGGCGTCCTCGATGAAATCCCGGATGCGGATCTCACGGCGGTCGATCATCCGGCCCGGATTGCGTGGATCCGGCTCCAGTTCCTGCGGCACGCTCTGGGAGCGATCGACGACGAACAACACGGCCGTCGTCTCGGCATTCTGCTCGACGCGCGGCTCGGCCAGGGCGAGCGTCAGCAGGACGACCAGCAGACAGCGCAGGCCGAGGGACAGCCACGGCCGCCAGGTCTCGATGCGCAGTCGGCCGCGTGTCCGGATCAGGAACCAGGCCAGCCAGACGAGCCCAACGGGTGGCATCAGCGCGAGCCAGAGGAGGGTACGATCCTGAAACTCACGGCGCTCCGGCTCGCTGATCCCCTGGAGGTAGAGGCTCGACCGGGCAAGCAGCACGAAGACCGGCAGGAGCAGCAGCAGCAGCAGCCACCAGGGATGCACGAACTCCAGGGTGCGGAGCGTCGCGCCGAGGTCGGAGAAGGCGATGACAGTCGGCTGCCAGTATCGTCCGCCGAGCGTGAAGAACAGCAGCAGGATCGCGACCAGCCAGGCGGCACCGGACCAGAGGCCGGTCAGGACCAGGAGCGTGAACAGTCCGCCGAGCAGGAGGAGCGCGAGCCAGACGTACCAGACCGATGCGTCCGTTCCGAACAGGAGTCGGCCGAGGGCGAACGCCGCGATGGGACCGGCGATCCCCTGAAGGAGGACGCACCAGCCGCCGAGCCGTCGCCGGAACAGCAGCGCGAGCAGGACGACGAGCAGACCACCGCCGGCCAGGGCGGAAGCCAGCCATTGTTGCGACAGGTGATCGAGGATCGGCGTCATGGGCGGCTCACTCCGGCCTCAGGGTGATCCGCTGAACCCGATGGTTCTCGGTATCGACAACGTGGATCGCCCCGCGGCTGTCGATGGCGAGTCCCCACGGACTGTGTAGCTGGCCCGGACCACGGCCCGGCCCGCCCCACACGGCAAGGGACTCGCCCGTCGGCGAAAGGAACTGGACGCGATGGTTGCCCAGCTCGGCCACGACGAGGTTCCCCGTCGTCGTGAAGGCGAGATCGAACGGATACGACAGCTCGCCGCGCTCGCTGCCCTGCCGGCCGAGGATGCGCTGAAGGTGGCCGTACCGGTCGAACACCTGGATGCGGTGGTTGCACGCATCGCAGGCGTAGAGCCGATCGTCCGGTCCCAGGGCAATGCCGCGCAGCCGGGAGAACTGTCCCGGTTCGCCCCCCTCGCTGCCCCAGCAGCGCAGGAACTTGCCCTCCGCGTCGAAGACACTGATCCGCTGATTCTCACCAAACTCGGCCACGAAGTAGGTGCCGTCGCGATCCTGCACGACGTCGCTGACGTAGCCGAGTTGGCCCGGACTCGTCCCGGCCTCGCCGCCGATCGTTCGTACCAGTACGCCCTCCGGGGTGTAGATCCGCAGACAGTTATAGTGACTGTCGCAGACGATCAGATTGCCTTCCCGATCGATGCCGAGTCCACTGGGTCGGCCCTTGCGAAAGTCCGGCGTCTGCCAGGTCGGCCCGAGGTAATTGCCATCGCGATCGTAGACCTGAATCCGGGCGGTGAAATCGACGATGTAGAGCCGGTCCTGCCGATCGATGGCGATGGCCCGCGGCCGGACGAGATCGCCAGCGACGACGCCATGTCGGCCCCAGACGCACTCCGGCTGATCGGAGTTGCCGCCGCAGCCGGCGAGCAGCACGGCCAGCCAGGGAATCGATCGCCGGGTCATGCCGCCCATCGGGCCTCCGCTTTGCCGAGAAGGGAACACGCTCAGGGTACCGCGCACCCCGTCACTCCGCCAGGGGCGGCCGTCGCTCACCCTCCCACGCGAATTCTTCCCAACTGGCCTTGGAACAGTTTCTCCCATCCGGGATAGTGATCGAGGCGAACCCAGAAAGGAAACGGGTGTCTCTCGAATCAAATACCCAGCCGGATCGTCGAGAGTTCGCCATAGTTCACGGAGTCCCGCATGAGTGAGATCACGTCGTCAATTCCGGAAGCCCGCCGCCCTCATGAAACCCCTCCCACGACTCCTCCGTCATCGCCGACGGTGGTGCGGCCGCGAGTCTGGCCGGCGATCCTCATCATCGCCGCTCTCTGGGCGGCCGTCCTGCTCCCGGTCCGCATCGCCCCGGATGAGCAGATGGTCGCGTTCATGCTGGCGTTCATGGCCCCAATGGGTGCCGCCGCTCTACTCGCCGTCTGGTGGGTCCTCCTCAGCCGGATCCCCTGGTCCCATCGTCTGCTCGGCCTGGTCGGCATCGTCGGCCTGGGTGCCCTGACCTACGTCCTCGCCGACACCTCGCTGCAAGGCATGGGCTTCTTCGTCTTCGCCCTGCCGTATGCGATCACCGGGATCGTCGTCTGGCTGGCCCTGACGCCGTTTCTGCGCTGGCCGATGCGGTTCGGTGGCCTGCTCATCCTCGTCGCCCTGGCCGGCGGCTTCTGGAGTACCTTGCGATTCGACGGCACCTCCGGCGAGTTCGCCCCAGAGTTCAGCTGGCGGTGGTCACTGACGCCGGAGCAGCGTTTCCTGGCCGACATCGCCAGCGGCAAGCTCTCCACGGTGTCGGCGGCTCCGATGGCCGGGCCGGCTCAGGATCTTCAGCCGGGCGACTGGCCCGCCTTCCGCGGCCCGAAGCGCGACAGCGGCCTATCGGGCGTTCGCATCCCAACAGACTGGTCGGTGAACCAGCCGCGTGAACTCTGGCGACGACCCGTCGGTCCCGGCTGGTCGTCGTTCGCCGTGATCGGCAATCGCCTCTACACCCAGGAGCAGCGCGGCACGGACGAACTGATCCTCTGCTACGATGCGACGAACGGGGCGGAGGTTTGGGTCCACAAGAACCCGGCTCGCTTCAGCGAGGAACTCGCCGGGCCGGGACCGCGAGCTACGCCGACGTTCCACGACGGCAAGGTCTACGCCCTCGGAGCAACCGGCATTCTCGACTGCCTCGATGCCACCACTGGCGAGTCGATCTGGTCGAAGCCGCGCAACCTCGTCGATGACACCGGAGCCAAACTGCCGCCCTGGGGCTTCGCCTCGTCGCCGCTCGTCTGGCATGGCATTGTCACTGTGTTCGCCGGTGGTCCGGAAGGCAAGAGTCTGATCGGCTACGACGCCGCCACTGGCGAGGTGCGCTGGACCGGAGCCGTCCCGGACGGTGCCGCCCGGCACAGTTACTGCTCACCGCACCCGGCGACGATCGATGGCGTCGAACAGATCCTGATCACCTCCGATGCGGGCGTGACGGCGTTCGATCCGAAGAACGGCACCACACTCTGGCACCACGACTGGAAGATGGATGAGGGGCTCAACCGCGTCTGTCAGCCGGCGATCGTGGACGGGAACCACGTTCTTATCGGCACGTTCTTCGGCCTTGGCATGCGCCGCATCCAGGTCAGTCCGGAGAAGAACAGTTGGCGAACGAAGGAGGTCTGGACGACGCGAGCCGTCAAGCCGTACTACAACGATTTCGTCGTCCACAAGGGCAACGCCTACGGTTTCGACGGTGCCTTCTTCTTCTGTCTGAACCTCGCGGATGGCAAGGTCCGCTGGAAGACACGCGGGTACGGTAACGGCCAGGTTCTGCTCCTGCCGGATCAGGATGGGCTGCTCATCCTGAGCGAGCAGGGCGAGGTTGCGCTGGTCGAGGCGAGCCCGAAGGAGCATATCGAGATCGGCCGCTTCGAGGCGATGACGGCGAAGACGTGGAACCATCCGGTGGTGGCGCACGGGAAACTGTACGTCCGCAACGGCGAGGAGGCCGTCTGCTTCGAGTTGATTCCGGCCGCGAATTGAGGCGTCGAGCCGCCAGGGCTGACGAGTACCGCCCATGAGCAACGACTACGACATTGCCTGTCGTCGGATGGTCAAGTCAGAGCCAGGTGCCTTTCTCGCCTGGCTTCTGACCGACTTCACCCTGACAGCTCGCTTCCTCCGCTGGATCGATACCCGGAGCATTCCCTTTCCAGGCAAGGCCGACCAGATTGGCGACCTTGTCGCGGAACTGGAGATGCTCCAGGTCATTGGCCCGTTGTGGGCCCTGGCGCTGGAGTTCCAATCCGAGCCGGACCCGGACCTGTTCGGCCGGATGCTCCAGTATCTGGGACAGATCTGGTGCGAACGCCGACCGGACCCACTGCCAGCAAGCCGGTATCAACTCGCTTCCAGCGTCGTCAATCTGACGGGCACGTCGCAGTCGGTGCCAGCGTCAGCGAGCTTCGTCTGGTCGGGGCCGGACCGGGTTGAGTGTGTGCTGCACGTCCGCGAGCGTTACCTGGCCGAGGAGTCAGCCGAGGTGACCTTGGAGGCGATCGCCCAGGGACGGTATGATAGGGCTCTGCTGCCGTGGATACCGCTGATGCGCGGCGGCAGTGAACCGCAGGTGATCGCTCGATGCGTCGAGCTGGCCGAGGTCGAGACGGATCAACGAAAGCGATCCGATTTCGCGTACCACACGCACATCTTCGCCGAGAAGAGTGGCGATCCGTCAGCCTGGCACCAGGCACTGGAGGGATGGGCCGTGATCAAATCTCCGACGATGGAAAAGACCCGGAACGAAGGGCGCGCCGAGGGACGTGTCGAAGGGCGAGCCGAGGGACGTGTCGAGGGACGTCAGGAAACCTTGCTGGAAGCGCTGGCATTGCACACCCGGCAGGAGGTTCCCGCTGACCTGGCGACGAAGATCCGGGCGTGTTCGGACCTGGACCAGCTCCGAACCTGGCTCACCCTCGCTCTCACGGCCGACACGCTGGAGGTTTTCCGGCAGCAGGCCGGGCTGTAAGCAGGCCCGGTGCGACTCGCTCGTCACTCCTTCTTCGGCCGCTCGAAAAGGCCGGAGAAGCCGGCCACGCCGCGAAACTTCTCCTCGATCAAGGTGCGGTCCCTGTCGTTGCTCGACCGGGCCGCCTCTGTCACGATCTGCCGTGCTTCCTCATTGGCCGGATCGTGGTGCAGCATCTGAATCGCGGCCTGCAAACGAATCGCCGGGAGCGGATCGTCGAGCAGGCGTGGCAGCATCTCCTCGACCACCTCGTACGGCGCTCCCTGCAACGCCTGCATCGCGTTGCGGCGCAGCTCGTCGTTCGGCTCGGCCAGGCACGCCGCCAGGGCCGGATACATCTCCGGCCGGATCATCCCCCGATTGAGACAGATGGAAACGACGTTGGACCGTACCTCCTCGTCTGGATCACGGATGGCCTCGGCCAGGCTGCCGATCTGATCCTCCGGGATGTCCTTGCACAGAACCAGGCCGGCCGACGCTCGCCGCCGGACCGTGGCGTCACTGTCATGCAGACCGCCCAGGAACAGCGGCAGCGTCTCCTGCGGGGCGATGCACGAGGCCGCGTGCAGGGCCTCGGCACGGATCTCGGTGTCGGCCCGTTGCAGAATGTGCAGGAGCGTCGGCACGACCTGGATCGCCTGTGGACCGAACCGGCCCAGTGCCCGCAACGTCACCAGTTGCAGCGTCGGGCTGTCCTCGATCAGAAGACGACAGAGCCGGGCAACCACCGCGTCGGGGACGGACTCCCGCTCCGCCAGACCCTGCACCGCCTCGGTCTGGACAATGTCGCCCACGTCATCGACGGCGTGGAGCAACCGGGCCACCAGGTCCTCCTCGGCCAGATCGAGGTGCGGCAGTTCGGCCACGGCGACGGCCCGGACGGCGGGCGACTCGTCGTCCAGGGCGGCCAGGAAGATGTCACGGCGAATCGCGCCGATGCTGGTCTTGCCAGCCAGTCCGGCCAGGGCGGCGGCGCGAACGGCATCGTCGGCGTCGTGGGTCATCTCGACCAGGCAAGGCAGGACCGCCAGCGGCTCGGCCTCGATGCGAGCGAGCGCCTCGGCCACCCGGGTGCGGACGACCGGATTGGAGTGCCGACTCGATTTGAGCAGCGAGGCGAGCGCGCCACTGGCATCGAAGCGGCCCGCAGTCGCGACGACAGCGGCCCCGATCCGCCCCATCGCGCGAGCGGCCTCGGCGGCCACGGTGAAATCCGGATCGTGCAGCGCCTGAGCCAGACGGAAGACGGCCGGAAAGCCGGCCTCACGCAACTCGCCCAGGGCTCGGGCCACGCGCACGCGGACGCCATCGTTCCGGTCGCCCAGGGCGGTGATCAGGGCCGGGACGGCCGCCGCCGCGCTGGGACCGATCGTCCCCAGCGCGGCCGCCGCCTGGATGCGCACCTGATTGTCCCGACTCAGGAGCCCCTCGACCAGGGCCCGGATCACGGGCTCGTCCAGTCCACCGGGCTGGTTCGCATCGCCGGTGCCGATCCGACGCAACGTCTCGGCGGCGGCCGTGCGGATGGTCTTCTCGCGATCCTGCACCAGGGCAGTCAACACGGCCGCCGCCGGAGCCGCTGCCGAGCCGAACCGACCCAGCGCATGCAGAGCAGCGACGCGAACGTGGGGCAACTGCTCCTCCTGGAGTACGGCGAGCAGGGCCGGGATGACCGTCTCGACCGGACCACCGATCTCGCCAAGAGTCAGCACGGCCTGTTCGCGAACCGACTCCTCCGAATCGAGGGCCAGCCGGGCCAGTTCCGCCGCCGCGGAACGGGCCTCGGCCCCGAACCGACCGAGCAGGCGTGTCGCGGTGACCCGGACCGAACGGGCCGGATCGCCCAGCAGAGTCCGAAGCGTCTGGACCGTCAGGGCCACCGGATCGATGTCCGCCTCGGGCTGGTCCTTGTGCGTCCACCAGGTGCGCTGCCCGGCTCGCCGGTGCTGACGCTGTAACCGCCAGCGCCGGCGGATGGCGGCCGGCTCCTCGCTGGCGACCATTTCCAGGGCCTCGACCAGACTCAGGCGCACACCCTCGTTCTCGTCGGTCGCGGAAGTCACCAGACGTGGCAGCGTCTCCAGGGCGCGGAGCCGGCCCAGACCGACCATCGCGATCTCACGCACGAGCGGCCGCGGACTGTCGAGCCGGCCGACCAGCAACGGGATCGTCGAGGGGCCGACCGTGCCGATGATGCGCAGCAGCAGGTCGCGCTGCTCGGGAGTCATGTACTCGATCAGCTCCACCGAGCGGAGCAGATTATCGACCGCCCGTCCGCCGAGCTGGGCCAGGTTCTCGCCAGCGCGGCGCTGGATCGGCTCATGCGGGCTCCAGAAATCGCGAACGCACTCCTGGATCAGACGAACCTTGCCAAAGAACGACAGGATCTGCTGCAACAGCACGGCCGTGAAGAAGACGCGGAACAGCACCAGCAGCATCGAGGCCGGCCAGCGGTTCGGATGGACGTAGTTCACCCGACTGACGTTGGCCAGGTTGATGACGTCGATGAAGTCGAACGCCGAGGCCAGGTTGAGCAGCGAGTAGACGAGGAAGTCGGGGTACTCCGGCTTCGGATTGCTGGCCCGGGCCTCGGCCAACTCCTCGGCGTTGAGGTAGTGGTAGCGGCGATGGTGGCCCGGAGCGTACCAGTCCGCGCCGATCGATTCGCTCAGCCCCTCGTTGAACAGAGCGAAGCCACTGACGCAGGCCAGGGTCGCGACCAGAAGTAACGGCAGGCCGACGTGAGGCCCGTGGACCGCCAGCCGACCGGCCCACTGCTGCCCCCTGGCAGGATTGTGCAGGGCCTTGTAGCCACGACCGACCTCGAGCCGTTCCTGATCGATGGCGATGTAGGCCAGGCAGCAGATCAGACCGACGGTGAGCAGGAACAGGCCGAGCAGCACGGTGACGATCGGGCCACTGTTGTAGTAGAGGATGACGTGAACGCTGACGATGACCAGAGCCAGGAGCGGCCAGGGAATGCCGGCCAGGACGCGTTCCCAGAGCCAGAAGCCGGTCTCCAGCAGCCAGCGCAGCAGGGCGAAGAACTGACCCACGAGCCAGGGCACGAAGCCGATGACGGTAAGGAGGGCGATCACGAGGGCAGCGACGGCCGCCGCGAGCAGCACCTTTTCCGACGAGCCCAGTGCGTTCATATCGGGCATGGTTCTGCTCGCTCATCCCCTGTCCTCGCTGCCCCTCGGGCTCGCGAGGCTCATCGTGGCCCGGTTACACCTCGACCGACTCTTCCGGCTCCTCGACGTCGAGATCGACCTTCGGTCGCGGCCACCAGTAGCACATGCCGATGCCGAGCCAGTACAGCGCGACGATCGGCAGACCGAGAGCGAGCATCGAGACCGGGTCCGGCGACGGAGCCAGGAACCCCGACAGCAGAATGATGACGAACGTCGCGATCCGCCAGTGTGCGACGTAGGTCGCGACCGAGAGGACGCCGACCCGGTCGAGAACGAACATGACCAGCGGCGTCTGGAAGGCGATGCCGAAGACGAGTGGCGTGAAGATGGCGAACGAGAGCCAGTCGCTCAGGCGGAGCTGCGGCGTGACGTCGAGCCAGGCGTTGAACCCGAGTAGGTAGTGGATGGCCAGCGGTAGAAGGACGAACTGACACAGGGCGACACCGCCGAGGAACAGACCGATACTCAGCGGCAACGCTCGCCAGACGAGGGCCTTTTCCTGTGGATAGAGGCCGGCCGCGATGAACGACCACAACTCGCGAAAGATCAGCGGCGCGGCGATGACCAGGCCACAGTAGATGGCGACCTTGATCCAGACGATGATGACCTCGAGGATCGTCAGCGAGATGAGTTCGCCCAGTCCGATCAGGTCGGTCGTCAAGGGGAGTGTCATCGGGACGAGATTGAGCGGGTCGAGAGTCAGTTTCAACGGGAAGGTGTCCTCACCAGGCGGCACAGGCAGACCAAGGCCCTCGGCCAGGTCCTTGCGTGAGACGACCGCAGTAATGGTCTGAGGCGCGGTGCCGGTCTTCTCGCTCGGAGGCTGCTGCGCGATCTTCTCCAGCCGACGGGCCGTGCGCTGTTCGTAAAAGTGCTTCAACTCCCGCTTGATCGGAGCCTGGATGAAATCGAGAACGTACTGCGAGACCAGGACGCCAGCGACCAGAGCGATGAAGAACCAACGCACCGACCGCCACAGGCAGGTGCGCAACTCCTCGATGTGATCGCCCAGCGACATCCGAGTATGGGCAAAGAAATCCTCGTCATTCGGAACACGGCCATTACTCATGGGGGTGCCTCGTCGGACTTGGCTGGCGGGATGCGCCGGCGGGTAGTGCCGGGTTCAGGATAGCCAGTCCGCGCCAGGTCGTCGAGGGGTGAGTTCAACGACCTGGCCGCTCAAACAAGGACACCCCGCCCGGTCCCGGAGACCGGCGGGGTGCAGGACCTGGACTGGGGCGTTGCTCAGTAGCCAGTGACGCCCTTGATGCCGCCGGGCACGCCATTGAGCAGGTTCTTGCCGCTGGCGACGGTTTCCAGTTCCAGCTCGTTCAGTTCGCGCACGTTCTCAGTCATGGGGATCCTCCGCTATTGAGCATTTCCGAACCCCGGAATGCGTGATCGGACCAGCCGACCACCTGGACACACCGATGGGACCGGAAAGGTACTCCTTGAGTCTTGAAGAAACTGGGAAGCATGGACAACCTGCTAGAAATATACACATCTCGCGAAATGTACACAAGAAGAAAGTATCCGAATCGGGGAAAGACCGCGAGAATGCGTGACCTGGATGAATCGGATGAATTTCGGGAAACGGGAGAGCGAAGCACCTCGCCCTCCCGCCCGGCGGTCAGCTCAGTCGGCGAAGCGCTGAGCCTTGTCGTCCATGCTGGCCGTCGCGGTTGATACCTCACGGATCTTGCGGGTACGGACCTCCTCGGTGAGCCGTTCGATCAGGGCCTCGACGGCCATCGCGCCGAGGTCGCCGTCGAGGCGATCGCGCACGGCGACGTTGCCCGCCGCCTGCTCCTTCTCGCCGACGACGACCATGTACGGGATCTTCTCGACCTGAGCCTCGCGGATCTTCAGGTTGACGCGCTCGGGACGATAGTCGCCAGCGACGCGGAAGCCCGCCGCCACGAGCTTCGCCTCGACCTGCTTGCCGTACTCGGTGAAGCGATCGCTCACGGGCAGGATGCGCACCTGCTCCGGTGCCAGCCAGAGCGGAAAGGCCCCCGCGAAATGCTCGATCAGGATGCCCATGAAGCGTTCCATCGACCCGAACGGGGCGCGATGGATCATCACGGGCCGGTGCGGATGGTTGTCCGAACCGGTGTAGGTCAGGTCGAAGCGGTTCGGCAGGTTGTAGTCGAGTTGTACGGTGCCGAGTTGCCACTCCCGACCGATGCAGTCGCGGACGACGAAGTCGATCTTCGGGCCGTAGAACGCCGCCTCGCCCTGCTCGGCCGAGTAGTTCATCTTCCGGTCGGCGACGACCTTGATCAGGGTCTGCTCGGCCTTGCTCCACAGGTCCGGATCGCCGACGTACTTATCGCTCTCCGGATCACGCAGGCCGACACGGACGCGGTAGTCGTTCAGCCCCAGGCTCGCCAGGACGAACAGGACCAGATCGATATTGCTGCCGACCTCGGCCTCGACCTGCTCGGGAGTGACGAACAGGTGGGCGTCGTCCTGGGTGAAGCCGCGAACGCGGGTCATGCCGTTCAGTTCACCGGTCTGCTCGAAGCGGTACACGGTCCCGAACTCGGCCAGGCGGACGGGCAGATCGCGGTAGCTGCGCGGCTCGGCCTTGTAGATCTGGATGTGGTGCGGGCAGTTCATCGGCTTGAGCAGATAGCCTTCCTGGGTCTCCAGCCATGCCCACAGGGCCCTGGCCCGCTCCTCGGTGGTGGTCGCCTTGTGGTAATCCGGCAGATCGAGGCCGATGCCTTCGAGCAGTTTCAGGACGCTCCGGTGGACCGCTTCGAGCTTCTCCGGAGTGGTCGCGGCATCGCGATAGCCCGGCACGGCGTAGCCGGCCAGGTCGAGCAGTTCCTCGAAAGCCCGCTCCTTCTTCTCGTCGAGATGGCCGCACGCCATGCGATACTGGGCCAGATCGATGACGCCGCCGATGGCGTTGAAGTACATCGGCGGGAACTGCGAATCGCGGTAGTACGGGAAGTGGCCCGAGGTGCGATAGAGTTCGAGTCGGCCGATGTGCGGCGTGTAGACCGGCGAGTAGCCGCGCTTGAGCAGTTCGTCCTTGATGAAGGTTTCGAGCAGGCCGCGAACGGTCGCCCCCTTCGGCATCCAGAGGATCAGGCCGCTGCCGGCCTGCTGACTGATAGTAAACAGCCGGAGTTGCTTGCCGAGAACGCGGTGATCGCGCTTCTTCGCTTCCTCGACCTGGGTGATGTAGGCGTCGAGGTCCTTCGGGTTGAAGAACGCGGTGCCGTAGAGGCGCTGGAGTTGCTTGCGGCGCGAATCGTTCTTCCAGTACGCCCCGGCGATGGAGAGCAACTTGAACGCACCGACCTTGCCGGCATGCGGCAGGTGGGGTCCACGGCACAGGTCGATGAACTCACCCTGGCGGTAGAAGCTGACGCTGGCGTATTTCTTCAGTTCGTCATCGATGTGTTCGACCTTGTAAGTCTGATCGATGCCGGCGACAAGATCACGCCCTTCGGGGATGGAGCGCTCGAAGCGCTCGAACGGCTCGGCGGCATCGACGATCTTCTTCATCTCGGCCTCGATGCGCGGAAAATCCTCCTCGCGGATCGGGGTCGGCGAATCGATGTCGTAGTAGAAGCCGTTCTCGATGGTCGGCCCGAAGGCGAGCTTGACGCCGGGGAAGAGACGCATGACGGCCCGGGCCATGATGTGGGCGCAGGAGTGGCGGAGTACGTCGAGGGCCTCCCGGTCCTTCTCAGTCAAGACGGCGAAGGTATGTTCGCCCTCGGGGATCTCGCGGTCGAGATCGACTACCTCGCCATCGAGTTTGGCCGCGACGGCCGCCTGGGCGAGGCGTTTGCCGATGGACTCGGCGACATCACGGGGTCGGGAGCCGGCGGGGACCGGACGGCTGGAGCCATCGGGCAGTTTCAGAGTTGGCATGGGGACATTCTCCTGAATAGATCGGCGCGCCCCTACAACGGGCCCGCCGGAAGCCGGACACGCAGCCCGGCGGCGAGGTTCCGCTCGCTGGAGGATTATCGTAACGGAAACCGGGAAATGGGGCGATGGCGAGCCGAGGGCGCTACTCGGGGGCTCCGTTCGTCTCGGGGCGCTCGAACGGATCATCCCGGCGAACATGGACCGGCTGAAATCGCGTGGGGTAGGTTTTCGGCTCTGCGGTTCGGATTGTTCCGACGGCCGGAGGTCGCTATCAGGCCCGGCGTGCAGTGCTTTCTCCCCCCGATCGAGGACGAGGATTCTCGCATGAACGCACGGACGCTCCGGTCGCTGGCATCGCTCACCGCTTGTTGCGTTGCCCTGTTGACGCCGCCTCTTCAGGCCGCGCCACCCGCCGAGACATTGACAGTCTGTTCCTACTCGGTCGCGGACCTGGTCGTCCCCATCCCGACGTGCTGTCCGGCGAATTCGGAGAAGGTGGCGACGCTGGAGGAGCATCTCAAGTCCCTGATCGTCCAGACACTCGCGCCGACGAGTTGGCGGCAGAACGGCGGTCGGGGTCTGATCGATTACGCCCCGCTGAGCATGGCTCTGGTCGTCCACCAGACGCCGGCGGTCCATGCCGAGGTCGCGGAACTGCTCGCGTCCCTGCGCCGGATGCAGGACGTGCAGGTCGCTCTCGAGGTCCGCTTCGTGACCGTTTCGGACGACTTCTGTGAGCGGGTCGGCGTCAATTCCGCCGCCCCGTGCCTGGGGTGCGCTTCCGGACCGAACCCAGGACGATTTCTCAACGACAAGCAGGTTCACCATCTCCTGGAGGCCGCCCAGGGGGACCGTCGCACGAACGTGATGCAGGCCCCGAAGATGACCCTCATCAACGCCCAGACCGGGACGATCAGCCTGCCGGAATTCCGCCTGACCGCCCAGCCGGTGGTGTCGGCCGATCGTCGCTTCGTGCGGGTCTTTCTCAAGGTCGATCCGACCGAGGCATCCGACCGACAGGCGAAGCTGACCGCCTTGCAAAGCACGGTCGCCATTCCGGACGGCGGCACCGTCCTGCTCGGCGGTCTGAAGACCGTGACCGAGACGCGAACGGAGTGTGGGTCACCTGTCCTCAGCAAGATCCCTTGCGTGAACCGCCTGTTCAAGAAAGTTGGTGACGGCCGGGGAACGGAATCATTGCTGGTGATGGTGACGCCGCGCGTCATCGTGCAGGAGGCCGAAGAGGCCCCGGTCGTCGCGTCCGAGGCGACAGCCTCCACAGAATCGGCGACCCAATCTCGACCGGAGAAGATGGTCGCGGAACTGCTGCGGGCCTGTGAAGCGGCGTGTGCTGCGGGCCGGCACGAGGAAGCGGGCCGGTACGCACAGGCCGCCCTGGCGATCGATCCGACCTGCCTGCGAAAGGGCTCGCCACGACGGTGAGTGATGGCGTCATTCGTCCGGTTCGCCGAGCAGTTCCCGCAGCAGCGGAAGTGGGTCCGGCAGCGGATCCTGCCAGAGCCAGCGAGGATCGAGCGACCAGCCGGGCAGAACGACGCTGACGAATCGGCCTGAGCGGGGCCGGATGGAGCGGTACTTTCGGCCGGAACCCAGTCCCAGGAGCGTCACGCGCTCCTCAAGCGGATCAACGATCCAGTATTCGCGGACGCCGAAGCGGGCGTAGAGGTCACGTTTCGTCGTGTAATCACGCTCGACACTTTCCGGCGAGACGATCTCCAGAGCCAGATCAGGGGCACCGGCCACGTGACCTTCGCGCAGGATTCCCAGTCGGGCGGTCGAGACGAAGGCCAGGTCCGGCTCGGGTGAGTTCTCTTCGTCCAGCCGAAAGGCAACGCGGGAGATAAAGCAGCGACCGTGGTCATGCACTTCTGCCACGCTACGCATCACGGAACCGAGCAGGAAGACCAGATCGTTTGCACGCAGATTCTCGGGCGAGGCCATGTGGATGACTCCATCGATCAGGTCGGCCTTCTGATCCT
>CAYYJM010000097.1:14575-20927 GCA_964471755.1 uncultured Alcaligenaceae bacterium | reverse complement strand
CGATGGCGCACAGGTTGACGCCCGTCACCAGGTACAACGCCGTCCGCACGTCGAAACAAAGCCGGGAGTGAAATGCAACTAGAAGTTACGCAGTTGGAACGAGGATGATGCAGGATGAGTCGAAATCAGGCCGAAAAAGCTTCCCTGCTTTTGCAGACTCTCCGAAGAGTGAGCAAAAAGCCTGAACAAACCCTCATTGTTGTTCCAACTGCGTAACGTCTAGCCTGTGTCCTACTTCCGGAATTGTCTGACACTTTTTCGACTGAATCGGGTCGAGGAATCCTCTCCAACGAACGGACAGACAGCCCGCGCTCCCCAGCACCAACGACTCGTCCGGTCGCTACTTGCTGATCTCCGCCCCCCACGGGTCGATCTGCCGGAGTTTCTTCCCCGCCAGGGCACGGTAGCAATCGGGCAGATCGAACGTCGCCAGGATACCCGGAACGAACGCCGACAGCGGCCAGTCGTACTCCTCCGACTCGGCGATCGCCTGATACGACGTCAGACCGTTCTTCAGTGTCACCTGGGTGACAGCATCGGTCAGCAGGGCGGCGAACGTCGCCGGGATCGCTCCCCAGCCGGCACCGACAAGGTGAACCTCGCCGTGACCGACATCCCGCAGCCAGTCGAGAACGCGCAGCACGTCGTGCGTTTTCTGGCCGACGTAGGGACGATCGAGCATGAGCGAGTGAATGGCGTAGAAGTAGTCGCTGCCGTAGGGTTTCAGGAACTGGTCCACGCCGCAGGTGTTCGGGCGCGACTCACCGATGCCGCGCACGTCACAGGCATAGAACGTCGCGGCCGGCTCGGCCTGGATCAGCTCGGCGAGCCAGGGCTCCTGGCGCAACTCGGCGTCGGCGGAGTGGTGCGCGACGTACAGGATCGCCTTGCCGGTGTCGCGCGTCGGCCGTGAGACGAGGGCCCGGTCGGCCAGGCGGTAGACCAGGGCGAAGACACCCGGCTCCGTCTCGACGGCGTAGGTCGTCGCGCCTCGCTTCGGATAGCGGCGATTGCCACTCGAACGCAGGATGCGGAACTCCGGGACGCCGGTTCGCTGGGGCAGTTTCAGGGCGGTGGTCACGGCCTTCGCCAGTTCGGCACCGGCGAGCGGCTTGCGAGCGGCGGTCTGGGCCTTCGCCTTCTCCTGCGTGAACGAGAAGACCGTGCGCGACTTCAGATTGGCGACCTGGCCCTCCGGGGCGGCCCAGAGCGTCTCGTCCTTCTCCATCGTCAACTCCGGCTCGGTCTTCGCATCCGAGATGCCGGTGACGTGGTTGAACCACTGATACATGGCCTCGCGGTTCTCCAGCGAGTAGCCGTGTTCGGTCGGCCCGACGAACTGGCGGACCCTGTCCTCGGCTCCGAGCAGAGCGTAGAGCCGCTTGAGTCGCTCGAACGCCTCCTTCGCGCCGCGGACATCGAAGTAATCGCGCTCCTTGGCGAGCAGGATGATCGGCTTCGGAGCCAGCGCGGCCAGGAAGTCGGCGTGATCCAGACCGAGGGCCAGGGCTCGCGGCGGGCATTGCTCCGTGTCGGCCGGCAGCTCGTTTTCCAGGTTCCGGCGAAACGTCGTGACGAAGCAACTCGGCGCGGCCATCGTCCAGCGCTGCTCGACGCCGCACAGCCAGGTCGTCATCGTGCCGCCGCCGGAATTGCCGGTGACGCCGACGTGCTTCGGATCGACCTCCTCGCGGCTGAGCAGGTAATCGAGCGCCCGGATGCCATCCCAGGCCCGCCAGGAACCGAAGAAGTCGCCGACGAGAAACTGCTGGTTGCCGGCGTGGAGATGCTCGCCGACACCGACGCCGGGCCGGGTCTTCCTGTCGAGATGGCCGTACTGAATCCGTTCGCCCTGGCCGATCGGGTCGTAGATCAGGACGACATAGCCCATGCGGGCCAGACCCTGGGCGAAGGACTGGTACGGCCCGGCCGCCTTGCCGTTGGTCGAGTGACCACAGGTGCCGACGACGCCGGGAAGCGGGCCCTTTCGTCCCTTCGGCAGGTAGAGATTGGCCGACACCAGGAAGCCCGGTCGGCTCTCGAAAAGGATCTTCTCGATGTCGTAGGCGTCGCGTTTGACCACGCCGGTGACGCGGGCGTTGAGCGGCGTCTTCTCGGGGAACGGGCCGAAGGACGTGCGGATCTTCTCGCGCACGGCGCGGACGTAGGCCTCGGCGTCGGCCCGACTCTTGAGAGCCGCCCGGGCCTTGATGCCGATCTGCTCGGCCGCCCGGACCTGATCCACGAAGTACTCCTGCACCATGCGCGGGAAGCGATTCAGCGGCGGCAAGGCTGGCGGCGCGGCCGGCTGGGCGGTCGGCCCTGCCGTGGCCGTTATGCCGGGGAGCGTCATTCCGAGAAGCCCCAGTCCGGTCGCCTGCAACAGTTCACGGCGGTCGCGATACATCGTCATCGTCGCCTCTCCCCGGCCTCGATCGTGAGGGTGTCGGTATCCTCGCTCTCCGAGGCGTCGGCGACAAGCAAAAAGCCGGGGAAGGCCACCCTGTCGAGCGGCGGAGTTCTCGCTATGACAGTGGGAAGCCGGGGAGTTCCGGCCCAGATCGCGGATTCGTCCGATTCCATCGGGAGTGTCACCGCATGCGTTCGCGTTTCCTTGTCCCGCTCGCCGTCCTTGCGGTCGGCTGCGGCGTCGGCTGGTTGGCCGCGTCCGGTCGGCTCGCCGAGATATTCGCGCAGGCACCGAAGGCCCGGCCCGTGGCGGACGGCACGCAGTTGCCCCGACCCGATCCCGAGTTCCAGGGCAAGATCGGCACGACCTACAAGGACTCGACGCCGAGCTACCCGCAGCCGGTGAAGGCTCCACCGGGCAGCCCGAATGTGTTGCTCATCCTGCTCGACGACGTCGGTTTCGGCATGTGCTCCACGTTCGGTGGTCCGGCCTCGACGCCGCACCTGCAGCAGCTCGCCGACAACGGCCTGAAGTACACTCGGTTCCACACCACCGCCCTGTGCAGCCCAACCCGTGGGGCCCTTCTCACGGGCCGAAACCATCACAGCTGTGCCACGGGTGTCATCATCGAGATGGGCACCGGCTATCCCGGCTACACCGGACTCATCCCGAAGAGTACCGCCCTGGTCTCCGAGACGCTGCGCGACAACGGCTACGCGACGGGCTGTTTCGGCAAATGGCACAACACCGCCGAGCCGGACATCAGCCCGGCCGGGCCGTTCGACCGCTGGCCGACCGGCCTGGGCTTCGACTACTTCTACGGCTTCAACCAGGGCGAGACCCACCAGTATTACCCGGTCATCTACCGCAACACGACCTGGGTGCCGCAGCCGAAGAGCCCCGAACAGGGCTATCACTTCACCGCCGACATGACCGATGAGGCGATCGCCTGGACACGCAACGTCCGGGCCGCCGACCCGGCCAGGCCGTGGTTCACCTACTTCAGCGCCTCGGGCGTCCACGCCCCGCACCACGCTCCGAAGGCCTATCGCGACAAGTACCGGGGCAAGTTCGATCACGGCTGGGATCGGCAGCGCGAGATCACCCACGCTCGACAGATCGCCGACCGGATCATCCCCGCCGGGACGAAGTTGACGCCTCGGCCGGAAAGCATCCCGTCGTGGGAGAGTCGCTCGGCCGAGGAGAAGAAGGTCTATACCCGCCTGATGGAAAACTACGCCGCCTACATGGACTACACCGACGCCGAGGTCGGCCGGCTGATCGACAGTCTGCGGCAGTCCGGCGAACTGGACAACACGCTGGTGCTGTACGTCGTCGGCGACAACGGTGCCAGTGCCGAGGGCGGCCTGGAAGGGACGTTCAGCGAGGTCGCCAGCCTGCTCGGCGTCCAACTCGGCCTGCAAAGTACGATCAATCGCCTGGACGAGATCGGTGGGCCCACCAGCGAACCGCACGTCCCGGTCGGCTGGGCCTGGGCGATGGACGCTCCGTTCCAGTGGACCAAGCAGGTCGCCAGCCACTTCGGCGGCACACGCAACCCGCTCGTCGTCCACTGGCCGAAGGGCATCAAGGCCCGGGGCGAGACCCGTACGCAGTTCCATCACGTCATCGACGTGGTGCCGACGATCCTGCAGGCGTGCAAGATCCCCGAGCCGAAGAGCGTCAGCGGTATCGTCCAGAAGCCGATCGAGGGCGTGTCGATGCTCTACTCGTTCGACGACGCCAGCGCCCGGAGCAAGCGGACGACACAGTACTTCGAGCTGGCGACGAACCGGGCCATCTACCACGACGGCTGGGTGGCGTGCAGTCAGTACGGGCTGCCGTGGGTGATCCTCGGTCGCGGTGACGGCTTCGAGAAGGCCCCCTGGGAGCTTTACCACATCGAGGAAGACTTCAGCCAGGCGGTCGATCTGGCGAAGGAGAAGCCGGAGAAGCTCAAGGAGTTGCAGGCGAAATTCGTTGCCGAGGCGAAGACCTACGGCGTCTTCCCACTGGATCCGCGTTTCGCGGAGCGGATGGATCCGAAACTTCGTGTATCCGGCGAACCGCCGACGAAGTGGACCTACTTCGGCAACCGTGTCTGGCTGCCCGAACCGGTCGGGCCGCAGCTCTTTCCACGCGGTCACGTCTGCACTGCGGAACTGACCATCCCGGCCGGCGGGGCCGAGGGCGTGGTCACCTGTGCCGGATCGTTCTCGGCTGGCTGGTCACTGTACGTCAAGGACGGCAAACCGCACTTCCGCTACCAGGCGTTCGAGTTGGCCGACGTCACCATTCCGGGCACGCTGGCGCTGCCGGAGGGCAAGGTGACGCTCCGGACCGAGTTCACGCCGGACCCCGCCTCGAAGACCGGCGGCGGCACCCTCCGACTGTTCGTCAACGGCAAGGAGGCCGGCGAAGGGAAGCTCGCGCGAACGTTCTTCCGCCACGGCCTGGAGCCCTTCGAGGTCGGCCGGGACTCGATCACCGCGATCGATCCGGCCTACAAGAGCAAGGGCCCGTTCGAGTTCACCGGCAAGATCGACAAGGTAACGTTTGAGCTGACGAGAAAGTGACAGATCGGCTTTCACCTCGTGGCGATTGAGAACGGTCGTGAGTCGGAGGAGCCCTTCGACTCACGGCGATTCCACTCGCTGTCCTGCGATTAGCAGTGATGCCGTCGTCCACGGCCGCCACCGTGTTGGTGGCGCGGCCCGCCGAAGCCGGGCCCGAAGCCGCCACCGTAGCCCGGACCGAAGCCGCCGAAGCTCGGACCGAAACCGCCAAGGCCGAGGCCGGGGCCGAAACCGCCACCGAAACCCGGACCGAAGCCAGTTCCGTAACCCATGCCGGCCTTGCCGCCAGCGATCACTTCGAGTTCAAGTTCGGACAGCTCGTTCGTATTGTGTTCCATGGGAGGTTGCCTTTTCGTTCTCAGGGACAGAATAGAGTGCCGTAGCGGCTCTCTATCCCTGCTTACGCAGACCACCCGGCTTCCTTGCACGGAACGGGCTCGGGCGAATGAAATCTGTGCCGTCGCCCGAGCGAAGAATCGGCCTGACCCTTCAGAACGACAGAATGCTTCCGCCGCCGAAATAGGGCATGGGCGGAACATACGGCGCATTCTTTCCCGACGCGACGTGTTCGAGGTCACGATCCGACAGATCCGCTACAGCGTTCATGGTGACACCTCCTGGATAGAGCGCAACTCTCTGAAGCCTACCCAGTCGATGGAGTCGGCGAAGAAGGGCTGATGGATTTGACCGCCACGCCGTCCACAACGACGGCGGCGCAATCGGCATGCACGGCGTTTCCCGCTTCCCTCAGCGGGATTTCTGATATTTCGGAGCGTCGCGTTCCGTGATCGTCGCCAGCAGCTGGGCGATGATGTCCTCGCTCGTCTTGCCCTCGGCCTGGGCCTGGAAATTGGTGGCAATGCGGTGTCGCAGCACGGGCACGGCCACCTTCTTGATGTCCTCGAAGGTGACATCGATCCGACCGTTCATGAAGGCGAAGGCCTTCGCTCCATCGCGCAGGAAGAGACCGGCACGCGGACCACCGCCGTAATCGACCATCTTGCGGACGAACTCCGGTGCGGACGGATCCCGCGGACGAGTCGCCCGGACCAGGCGGGTGATGTAGTCGAGCATCGAATCGCCGACGACGACCTTGCCGAGAATGTAATTCTGGATGTTGCGGATGCCCGTGCCGCTCAGGACCTTGGCCAGTTCCTTCGTCTCGCCCTTGCCGGTCGAGGCGAGGATCTGCTTCTCCTCCTCGAAGGTCGGATAGTCCACCTTGATGGTGAACATGAAGCGGTCGAGCTGAGCCTCGGGCAGCGGATAGGTGCCCTCCTGCTCGATCGGGTTCTGTGTGGCGAGAACGAAGAAGGGGTCCGGCAGGGCATGCGTTTCCTGGCCTGCGGACACCTCGCGTTCCTGC
>CAYYJM010000097.1:0-14565 GCA_964471755.1 uncultured Alcaligenaceae bacterium | reverse complement strand
CATCGCCTGCAACAGGGCGGCCTGCGTCTTGGGCGGCGTCCGGTTGATCTCGTCGGCCAGGATGATGTTGGCGAAGATCGGGCCGCGAACGAAGCGGAACTCGCGCCGGCCGCTCTCGTGTTCTTCCAGGACCGTCGTGCCGGTGATGTCCGAGGGCATCAGGTCCGGCGTGAACTGGACGCGCTTGAAGGCGACATCGAGAATGCGGCTGATCGACGAGACCATGAGCGTCTTGGCCAGGCCGGGCACGCCGATGAGCAGGCAGTGACCGCGTGTAAAGATGGCGGCCAGGATCTGCTCGATGACCTCGTTCTGGCCGACGATAACCTCGCGGAGTTGGCGGGTCATCTCCTGGCGTTTCTGGTTGAACTCGGCCAACACTTTATCGGGACTGATGGCCACGGCTTCCTCGCACTTCCAGGGCAGACAGGCTTTCCAGTAGTGTAGCGGAAGCCCGGGGCGAAAGGCGAGCCCAGCGAGTATTCGGCCATTGTGCCGGCTGATTGCGGTCCCGCGGGCCGTCGGCGAACGCGGGTGTCGCTGGCTGAACCTGCTCAGAATCCCAGGAGTTTGCCTCCCACCTTGCCGCCGACCGCACCGACGGCCGCACCCACTGGCGAACCATCGGTCAACATCGAGCCCGCGTAGGCTCCCACGGCCGACTTGCCGCTCGCCACCGTTTCCAGGTCCAGATCCTTCAATTCGCGCAGGTTCTCCACCATGACACGGACTCCGGTCTGTGCGCGTTCCAACCACCGATCCGGGAGGCCGGGACTTCCGACCATCTGGAGTGAGCCGCAGACTCGATCCGCAAGTTCACCCGTTCGCCGTTTCAAGGCGACGAAACGCATCTCTGGGAATTATAGTAAAAATGGAGCGATTGGGAAGATTTTGCCGATTTTGACGCCGACGAGGCCACGAGTGAATGTAGGGCGGGCGGGAGCGGCGGAACGCCACCGACGCCCAATCGTCCCGGAAGGCCGGAACAGCGCAGGCCCACCAATGCTGTTTGCGTTCACACGATTCGCAAGGTCACGGTCACGCACCTGCGGAGTGTCACTGGCTTGACTGACTTCGCCATCGCCCGTAGCCTGACAGTCGAGCCCGATCCGATTCTCCCTCCTGGTCGATCTGTCATGCACCGCGAGATTTCCTACGCTGATTCGCGGTTGGAGCAGGAGAGCCGTCTTACGCTCTACCTGCTGACGGCCCTCATCGGTCTGCTCATCGTCGCCGACCTGTGGGTCTACGTCGCCGCCAGGTTCAACGGCTTCGGCCTGGGTCTGCCGAGCTGGCCCAACACCTACGCCGGCTACCGTCTCGCTCTGCTCGCCGCCATCCTCGGCGGCGCTCGCGCCCTCTATGGCTCCATCGACTCGCTCTTGCAGGGCCGACTCGGAGCCGATCTCGCCCTGGCCCTCGCCTGCATCGCCGCCATCCTGCTGCAAGAACCGCTCGTCGCCGCCGAGATCGTCTTCATCGGCATGCTCGGTGAGTGTCTGGAGAGTGTCACCTTCGAGCGAACCCAGCATGCGATCCGCCAGCTCGCCGAGGTCTTCCCGCGCCGCTGCTGGCGTCTGCGCGACGGGCAGGAGGAGCGCATCCTCATTGCCGAGCTTCAGGTCGGCGACGTGGTCGTCGTCAAGCCGGGCGGTCGGATTCCCTGCGATGGCGTCGTCCGTGACGGTCGATCGTCCGTCGATACCAGCGCCCTGACCGGCGAGAGTCTGCCGGTCGATCGCGGTCCCGGCGACGAGATCCTGGCCGGTTGCCTCAACCAGACCGGTGCCCTGACGATCGAGGCCCGCCGGGTCGCCGAGCATACCGTCGCCGGCCAGGTCGTCGAGTGGACCGCCCGGGCCTTGCAGAACAAGGCCCCACTGGAACGCACCGCCGACCGGCTCGCACGCTGGTTCCTGCCGATCGTTCTCGGCCTGGCCCTGGTGACGTTTCTCGTCGGCGTCTACGCCGTCTGGAGCGGCTGGACCCGACCCGGCGAGGGCCTGCGCTTCACCCTGATGCAGGCGATCCGCATCGCCGCCTATCCGGCCCTGTCGGTCCTGGTCGTCGCCTGCCCGTGTGCCCTGATCCTGGCGACGCCAGCGGCCGTCATCGCCGCGCTGGGACGGCTCGCCGGCACCGGCATCCTGATCAAGAGCGGGGCCGCCCTCGAACGCCTCGCCACGGTCGATGCCTTCGCCTTCGACAAGACCGGCACCCTGACGGCGGGCCGGCTCGAACTCGCCCGCATCGTCCCGGTGGGCGGGCATTCCGAAACCGAACTCCTCGCCTGGGCGGCGACGGCCGAGCAGCGCAGCGAGCATCTTCTCGCCGAACTGCTCGTCGGCGAGGCGCGCAAGCGCGGCCTCGATCTGCCGACGGTCGAACGCTTCCAGGCGTATCCCGGTCTCGGCATCCTGGCCGTCGCTGGCGAGGCGACCCTGCTCGTCGGCAATCGTCGGCTCCTGGAGGAACTCGGTGTCGCTCTTCCCGAGGCGGTCCTGAAGACCCTGGGGGAACTCGACGCCGCCGGTCAGACGGCCCTGCTCCTGGCACGGGGCAGCATCGCCGAGCCGACCACGTCGGCCCAGATCCAGGCCCAGCCCGGCGGTGCCTCCACGAGTGAGCCGGCTCCTGGCATTCCTGGCGATCTGCACGTCATCGCCGTCCTCGGCGTCCGCGACCGGGTCCGCGACGAGGCGAGCGACGTTCTCTCCGAACTGCGCGGCCTGGGCATCGGCCGCGTCGCCATGCTAACCGGCGACCGCGCTGCCGTCGCCCGGAACGTCGCCGATCAGCTCGGCCTGGCCGAGGTTCATGCCGAACTTCTCCCCACGCAGAAGGCCGAGTTCGTCGCGGCGTGGGAGGCCGAGGGCAAGCGCGTCGCGATGGTCGGCGATGGCATCAACGACGCCCCGGCCCTGGCCCGTGCCACGGTCGGCCTGGCCATCGGCGGCACCGGCACTGACATCGCCGCCGAGACCGGCGATGTCGTCTGCATGGGTGATCCGCTCCGTCACCTGCCGCTGCTCGTGCGGCTGTCCCGGCAGACGGTCGCCATCATCGGCCAGAACATCTTCTGGTTCGCGATCGTCGTCAACGTCGTCGGCGTCGTCCTGACCTCCTGGCTCTGGCCGCTGTTCGCTCCGGCGGCCTGGTACGAGCAGTCGCCGCTGGCCGCCGTCCTCTACCACCAACTCGGCTCGCTCGCGGTGCTGCTCAACGCGATGCGGCTGCTCTGGTTCGAGAAGCCGGAGAGCCGGACGTACGCCGGCTTCCGCCACTGGCTGACCGGTGTCAATGACTGGACGGAGAAGTACCTCAACCTCGAAGAGGGCCTGCACTGGGTGACGCACCACTGGCGGCCGATCCTGGCGACGCTGGGTCTGCTTCTGCTGGTCATCTATCCGCTCTGGGGTCTGACCGCGATCCAGTCCGACGAGGTCGGCATCGTGCAGCGTTTCGGCAAGCCGGTCGCCGACCTGTCGCCGGGCCTGCACTGGCGCTGGCCCTGGCCGATCGAGACGGTTCGTCGGGTGCAGCCCGATCGCATCCGCTCGGTGGCGATCGGCTACCGGGTCGATCGCCCCGAGGGGGGCCTGGCCGACGGCCGTTCGTGGAGTAGTGGTCATTCCGGCGAGGGCATTCGTCTGCTGCCGGACGAGGCCGTCATGATCACGGGCGACGGCAACCTGATCGAGGTCCAGGCGGCCATCCGTTACCGGATCACGGAGCCGCGTGTCTACCTGTTCGACGTGGGCGATCCGGAGGCGGTCGTTCGTGGCAGTGCCGAGGCGGTCTTCCGCGAGCTGGTTGCTGGTCGGTCGTTCGAGAGTCTGCTGACACAGGATCGTCGCGAGTTCCAGGGCGAAGCCCTGACCCGGCTTCAGGGCCGGCTGGCGGAGTTTGGCTCGCCGGGTCTTGGCCTGGAGGTGACGGGGCTGGCGCTGCACGATCTGCATCCGCCGCCGGAGGTGGTTGGCGCGTACCATCGAGTGGCCGTGGCGATGGAGCGGGCCGACCGTCGGAAGAACGAGGCGGAGGCCGCCCGGACGCGCAACCTGGCCGACCAGTTTGGCCGCTCGCTGCGGCGGGTGAGCGAGGCCGTGGTGCAGAGCTACGAGAAGGAGCGACTGGCCCGGGCTCGGCAGACGGTCTTTTTCGGTCGCGATGACAGTCGATCGACACTATCGTGGACGAGCGAGGTTGGCCTGTTCCTGGCCGCCGGGGCTCGAGTCGATGGCGGAGAGAAGCCGGAGGCGGCGTGGTCGTGGTTGCAGGAGGCTCGTCGGCATCGACTGGAGCAGCAGGCGTACCTGACGGAGTTCCGACTGGCGTCCGAGGCGATCGCGTCGGCCCTGGCCTTGCGCGAGAAGTTTCTGATCGACGACGTGGCCCTGCCGGGCTGGCTGCAACTCTGGATGATCCTGGGCGAGCAGCGCAAGGGCCTGCTGCCGGGCGGTGACTCGTTCGATCGTCGGCCGGTGATGCCGTCGTTGCCGCGTCGGCCGGAGGAGCCGTGAGCCATGCCGCTACGCGATCACTTCCGACCGCCGGTGGACACGATCGCTTCGTGGGAGGGCTTCTTTGGAGGCTGGCCTGCGGTCATCGTCCAGCAGTTGCGGAAACGACTTCCGTCTGGCCACGTCGCGGAGCCACGGGTGCATTCCGGGTTCCACCGGGAGAACGCCATCTCGCAGGTCGAGCCGGTCGATGAGACCGACACCAGCGCGGCAGACTGGGCACCGACGCCCCCCAGTCTGTGCGTCGAGACGACGCTGCCCATCTACGACGAGTATGGCGTGCGTGTGTTCGACGCTACCCGCAGCCGGCTTCTGGTCGCCGCCATCGAGATCGTCAGCCCCGCGAACCTGGACCGACCCGAGCATCGCAACGTCTTCGTCGCCAAGTGTGCCGCTCTGCTCCAGAAGGGCGTCGCCGTGAGCATCGTCGATCTGGTGACCGTGCGGCAGTTCAACCTGTACGTCGAGTTGCTCGCCTTCCTCGGGCACGCTGACCCGTCGCACGGCGATCCGCCCCCGGATATTTACGCCGCGTCGTGTCGATGGGTCCGGCGCGGCAAGCGGACACTGCTGGAAGCCTGGTCGCACGCCCTGAACGTCGGTCAACCGCTGCCGACGCTGCCGCTGTGGTTGAGCGAGGATCAGGTTGTGCCGTTGAATCTGGAGCAGAGCTGCGAGCAGGCGTGCAGCGATTTGTGGATCGCGTGAGGGAATCTGTCCATGCGAACGCTACTCGGAATCTTCGGCCTCATTCTCCTCATCGCCCTGGTGCGCTCGTCGCTGTTCACCGTGGACGCCGGCGAGTTCGTCTATCGCACACAGTTCGGCGCTCACGTCGCGACCTACGACGGGAGCGAGTCCAGCGACGCCGGCCTCCACCTGAAATGGCCCTGGCCCATCGAGAGCGTCCAGCGCATCGACCGCCGACTGCAGTACCTCGACCTGCCCGGAGCCGAGCTGCTCACCCGTGATCGGGAGCGCGGCACCATCGATCAGACCCTCACCATCGACGCCTACGTCTGCTGGCGGATCGCCACCCGCGACGACGTCGATCGCTTTATCCGCAAGGTCGGCACCGTCACCGGAGCCCAGGCCCTGCTCGATCGTGACATCAACAACGCACTCGGTGCCGCCATCGGCCGGATGGAACTCGCCGACCTCATCAGCACCGAACCCGGCAAGGTCGATCGCGAACGCGATCGCCTTCGCCAGACGCTGCTCGATCAGCCATCGGCCGGCGGCCCCGGACTGCGCGAGCGAGCCAGGACCGAGTACGGCATCGAGGTCGTCGATGTCCGGCTCCGGCGGTCGAACCATCCGCCCGCGGTTCGGCCGGCCATCTTCGAGCGGATCATCAGCGAACGCGATCGCAAGGCGGCCGAGTACGAGAGCCGCGGCGAACGCCTGGCCGCGAACATCCGCAGCGAGACCGAACTGGAAGTCGGCAAGCTCAAGGCCGACGCCGAGGGCCAGGCCATCGCCGCTCGCGGCAAGGCCGATGCCACCGCCGACCGTATCCTCAACGAGACGCAGCTCCGCCGACCCGAGTTCTACGCCTTCCTCAAGGAACTCGAAGACCTCAAGAGCCTCCTCTCGACCGGCAAGTCGGTCCTGCTGCTCTCGACCAAACGCTTCAAGACGCTGACCGAGCCGCCGACGCCGCCCGCGCCGGAGCCGATCAAGAAAGGCGGGTCGTGAGCGTGCGCCGAATCTTCCTCCTCCTGCTCGGCGTCGTCCTGGTCGGCTGGCTGCTGACCGGCATCGTCGAGGTGCGGCCGGGCGAGCGGGCCGTCGTTCGCCGATTCGGTGCGTTCCTGCCGTTCAAGCCGGGACCGGGCCTCCGCATCGGCTGGCCGTGGGGCATCGATCAGGTCGATCGCGTGCCGGTCGATCGCATCCAGACCCTCGCTGTCGGCTTCGATCCAGACCTGAACACCGAGGAGGCCCGGGAGGCCGCCCGGCGTCGCGGCGAGTCGGCGAATCCACCGGGACAGCTGCTCACCGGTGATCACAACCTGATCGATGTCCGCGTCGTCGTCTCGTTCAAGGTGCCAGAGGACGGCCTGGAGGACTACGTCCTCGCACGCCAGCGGGTCGAGCCGCTTCTGGGTCGGGTTACCGAGTCGAGCCTGGCCGGATGGGTCGCGGGGCGGAACGTCGATGACGTTCTGCTTGATGGCAAGGTCACGCTGCCGACCTTCCTCGTCGGCGATCTGGCCAGTCGGCTCGATCCGTATCGACTGGGGATTGCGGTGATCGATGTGCGCGTCGTCCACCTGGCTCCGCCGGAGCAGGTCAAGCAGGCGTTCGACAGCGTCTCGCGCGCCCAGGCGAACATCCACACGCAGGAGACGCGAGCGCGGCAGGAGCAGTTCTCTCAGGTCGAGGCCGCCCACGCGGAGGCCCAGCGGATCGAGAAATCGGCCGCGAGCTACGCTTACACGCAGCGTGAACTGGCTCGCCGGAACGCCGAGCGGTTTGCGGCCCGCGTCGCCGTGCTGGTCGAGGCGATCGTGAAGAATCCGAATTACCTGGAGCAACTCTGGCGTGAGGAGCGCACGCGTGTGCTACGCCAGTTGCAGGAGACGGGCCAACTCGGCCTGATCGACGATCTGCTGCCGAGGATGGAGAAGCCGTGATGAAGATCAGCCGTATCCGTGCCTACCGTGTCGAGTTGCCCCTGGCCGAGGGGAGCTACAAGTGGTCCGGCGGCAAGGCCATCACCGTCTTCGACAGCACCGTCATCGCCGTCGAGACGGACACCGGCCTCGTCGGTCATGGCGAGGTCTGTCCGCTTGGCCCGTTCTACCTGCCGGCCTACGCCGCCGGGGTGCGGGCCGGTCTGCGCGAACTCGGGCCGCACCTGCTCGGCGAAGATCCCACCCAGCTCGGCAAACTCAATCGCCGGATGGACGCCGCCCTCCAGGGGCATGCCTACGTCAAGTCCGGCCTCGACATGGCCTGCTGGGATCTGCTCGGCCAGGCGACCGGTCAGCCGGTCTGTGTCCTGCTCGGCGGCCGCTACGGCGAGGATTTCGGTCTCTATCGAGCCATCTCGCAGGAGGCTCCCGAGGCGATGGCCGAGCGTGTCGCTGGCTACCGGGCCGAGGGCTACCGCCGCTTTCAGCTCAAGGTCGGCGGCGACCCGGACGTGGATGTCCAGCGCATTCACCAGGTGGCCGCGAAGTTACAGCCCGGTGATCGGCTCGTCGCCGACGCCAACACCGGCTGGCTGATGCACGAGGCCCTGCGAGTCGTCCGAGCGGTGCGCGACGTGGACGTGTACATCGAGCAGCCGTGCCGGACGTACGAGGAGTGCCTGACCGTACGGCGTCACACGGATCATCCATTCGTCCTCGACGAGAACATCGATTCGGTGGACGTGCTGCTGCGCGGCCATGCCGACCGGGCGATGGACGTGGTCAACATCAAGATCAGCAAGTTCGGCGGGCTGACGAAGGCACGACAGGCTCGCGATCTGTGCGTCTCGCTCGGCCTGGCCATGACGCTGGAGGACAGCTGGGGCGGTGACATCGTCACGGCAGCGATCGCGCACCTGGCTCACAGCACGCCGCCGGAGTTCCTGTTCACCTCGACGGACTTCAACAGTTACGTTACCGTCTCCAACGCCGAGGGCGCGCCCCGGAGACAGAATGGTCGGCTGGCCGCGAGTACGTCTCCCGGCCTGGGTGTCACGCCACGATGGGAGGTCCTGGGCAAGGCGGTGGTCGAGATCGGGTGACGCCGTGGCGTTGCCCATACAATGTAATCAGGGACAGAATTGTAGGGTGGGCCGAGCGTCAGCGAGAGCCCACCGTGGCGGAAACGATGAACGATGAATCAAGCCGGAACGTCCCCTGATCGTTTGTCACAGCGGGCTCGGTGGGCTCTCGCTGGCGCTCGGCCCACCCTACACATGCCCCGCTGGGGCGACAGAAAATTGCCCGGGGCGTGAGCGCCGGGACAAACGGATAACATGCCATGTACCCGGTCCTCTTCCGCATCCCGATCAAGAGCGAGACGTTCCCCGATGGCGTCCCGATCTACGGCTTCGGGGTCATGCTCTTCATCGCCTTTCTCCTCTGTTCCTGGCTGGCCGGTCGGCGGGCCGAGAAGGCCGGCATCAAGAAGGAATTCATCCAGGATCTGACCATCTACCTGTTCATCGGCGGTCTGCTCGGGGCGCGGATCTCCTACCTGCTCATGCAGGATCACGTCGCCGACGTCTGGGACTTCCTCTACAAGCTGCCGCGTATCTGGGACGGCGGCATCATCCTCTACGGCTCGCTGATCGGCGGCTTCCTCGGCTACCTGGTCCACTACGTGTTCGTGCTGCGCAAGCACGGCATCACCACGGGCAAGGTGGCCGACGTTCTCGCTCCCGCCCTGGTCCTGGGCATCGCTCTGGGCCGGATCGGCTGCTTCTGCAACGGCTGCTGCTATGGCCAGGTGCCCGCCGTCGAGGCTCCCGTCCTGGCCGTGTCGTTTCCGCTCGGAGCCCCGGCCACGCAGGAACTCATCGGCACCGGCATCCAGACCGCGGCCGGCTTCACGGTCGCTCCGCCAGAACAGCAAGTGACCGGCGGCGTCCGCATCGATCAGGCCGCCGGTCTGCGTTCCGGGCAGATCATCGAGAAGGTCGGCGACCGCGACGTCCGCAGCGTGGACGAACTGACCCGAGCCCTGTTCGATCCGCGTCTCTGGCCGCGCGATCAGCGGACGCTGACACTGACGGTGCGTGGTCAGCCGGCTCCGGTCGTCTGCGTTCCCGGCAGCCTCGGCCTGCATCCGACGCAGCTGTACGAGACGGTCAGCATGTTCCTGCTGTTCCTGCTGCTGCTGGCCTACTCGCCGTTCAAGACACGCGACGGCCAGGTGATGGCGGTGATGATGATGGGCTACGCCATCCATCGCTCGCTCAACGAGTTGCTCCGGGCCGACGTCCGGCCGGTCGGCTTCGAGGCGTACGGCAGCGTCCTGATGTTCGCGGCCGGAGCCGTCCTCCTGCTCTGGCTCTACGTCCTGCCGGCACAGTATCGGCTCCGATGGAAGACCCCGGCGACGGCCTGAGCGAGCGGTGCGGAGGGGCTACGTCTCCGTGTCGCCGTGCAGCAACCGGGTCAGATCGCGCACCCGCTCGGCGGAAACCACGCCGCCCCGTCCACCCTCGCACGCCGCGCCGCGCACGGCGAACCAGTCCGGTGCCAGGAAGCCCAGGGCCGCGATCGTCGGGGCGGTCAGCGATCCGGCCAGCGCGATCGGCATCGCGCCGGATCGCGCCCGTGCGACGAGGGCCGCCAGCCGACCCCGGCCCACGGCTCCGAGCAGGTCGCCACCATCCTTCGTCCAGGTGTCGATCAGAAACGCGGCCGCCTGCAGGTCGATGGCCGCCTCCAGCAGCGCTTCCGGCGTCGGCGAACCGGCTCGCACATGATCGGCATACGCGGCGACCACCAGACGCGGCGACCGCACCTCGGCCAGGCGGCGTCGCCAGTCGCGCTGGCCCCAGCCGGCCAGGCCGATCTTGACGTACGTCACCCCGGTCGGCACGCCCAGCAGCGGGCCGGACGATGGCAATTCCCCCAGGGCGGCGCTGACGGGCACGCCACCGGCCTCGGCCAGGATGTCCGCCAGGACCGCCGGCGTGACGGCACCCAGCGGCCCGGCAGTCGGCTCCTTGGCGTCGAGCAGATCACAGCCGCCGGCGATCGCCGCGCGCGCCTCGGCCGCCGAGCGAACGCTCACCAGCAGCCGGCTCCCCGTCCTGCGATCCGCGACGGCGGCCAGGGCGCGGAACTCAGTCGGCAGGCTCGCCATCGGAAATCCCTCGACCCGGCAGAACCGCACCTGTGCCGTGAACGGATAGAACGGCACCCGTGCCGCCTGCGCGAACACCAGTCCGTACAGGCCCGATTCCTCGAACCAGCCCGGTTCGTTGAAGTGCTTCGCCTGGTCCGCCACGAACCCGGCCGACGTGCGGTAGGTCAGTACGTCGCGAAGGACGGCCACGCCGAGGATGCCGCCGTTGAGGCGCGCGACCGACTCCAGGTCCGGGCCGACGTGCCGCCAGCCTTCCGGCCGCGCGTCCGGCACCCGGGCGGCGTGGATCAGGACCAGCCCCCGCCGGCGCGTGGTCCAGCGGCGCACCTCGATCGTCTTGCGGCCCTGCACGAGCAGGGCGGCCCACGGTTGCTTGATCGACAGCGCGTACAGAGTCACGACACGGTCCCTCCGGATTGCTGCCATTGTATCTGTCTGTCGCTCGCCGGGGGACTTTCTCGCTGGCCTGAATTTGCGGCCGTCTCAACCGCGACCTATAGTTGCGCGAGTCTTTCACGCCCCCGGTCCGTCGTCCCGGGCTAGTCGTGCTACCTGAACCTGGAGAGCCGGCCTCATGACGGCCCGCCTGGAATTCAACGCCGAACCGCTTCCTGGCTATCGCCTCATCGAGCGACTGGGCGGCGGCGGCTTTGGCGAGGTCTGGAAGTGCGAGGCCCCCGGCGGTCTGCACAAGGCCATCAAGTTCGTCTACGGCGACCTCCAGAGTACCGACGACGGTGAACGCGCCGAGCAGGAACTCAAGGCCCTCGCGCGCGTCAAGACCGTTCGCCATCCCTACATCCTGTCGCTGGAACGCTACGACATCATCAACGGCCAGCTCCTCATCGTCATGGAGTTGGCCGATCGCAACCTCTGGGACCGCTTCAAGGAGTGCCGCGCTCAGGGACTGCCCGGCATCCCCCGCGACGAACTGCTCGGCTATCTGGCGGAGACGGCCGAGGCCCTCGATCTGATGAACGGCCTGTACCAGTTGCAGCACCTGGACATCAAGCCACAGAATCTCTTCCTCGTCCACAACCACGTCAAGGTGGCGGACTTCGGCCTGGTCAAGGATCTCGAAGGGCTCGAAACCAAGGTCACCGGCGGCATCACGCCCGTCTACGCCGCTCCCGAAACGTTCGACGGCATCGTCAGCCGACACAGCGATCAGTACAGCCTGGCGATCTGCTACCAGGAACTGCTCACCGGCCAGCGTCCTTTCTCCGGCTCGAACATCCGCCAGTTGATCCTGCAACACCTCCAGGGTCAGCCGAACGTCGCGACGCTGCCTTCGTGGGAGCAACCGATCATCCTGCGGGCACTCGCCAAGACGCCAGCGGATCGTTTCCCTACCTGCATGGAAATGGTCCAGCTTCTGAAGGAAGGAGAGCCGTCGGCCTCGCTTCGTTCGGAAGTCCCCACCACGGGCACACTGGCGGAATCACGACCGGAGCCCGCAGCCATCGTGCCGAGCGACTCGACACGAATCGCAGGCGCGAACCGTCCGTCCTCTCCGCCCGACTCCGGCCCGGGGACCACCCACCCACTGCGGAGCGTCGAGGCGCAGGCGACCGCCGCTCACCGATCTGCCCCCCTGACGGGCAGCGCGGGGAATCAACCGCGCAAGCCCGTGCCAGAGATCAAGGGCGACGGCTGTCTGTTCCCCGGCCTGGTCATCGGTCTGGGTCAGAGCGGACTGGGCATCCTGCGCCGCCTGCGTGAGCGGCTCGTCGAGTCGTTCGGTGGCCTCGACGCCCTCCCCAGCTTGAAGCTTCTTCTGCTCGACACCGATCCGGATGTCACCCGGACGGCGACCCAGGGCAAGTCCGGGCCGGCCCTGTCCAGCAACGAGGTCCTCCTGGCTCCGCTCAATCGGCCCAGCCACTACCTCAAACCGCGCGAAGGTCGGCCGAGCCTGGAGACGTGGATTCCGCAGCAGATGCTCTATCGCATCCCGCGCTCGCAGGTGACCACCGGCGTCCGTGCCCTGGGCCGGCTCGCCTTCTGCGACAATTACCGGCTCATCCTTCACCGCCTGGCCGCCGAGCTGGACGCCATCCTGGACCCGGCCGCCCTGCAACGAGCCGCGAGCGAAACCGGCTGTGGGCTGCGCACCAATCGGCCCCGCGTCTACCTGATCGCCAACCTGGCCGGCGGAACCGGCTCGGGCATGTTTCTCGATCTGGCCTACGTCCTTCGCTCCTTGATCCGACAGCGCGGGTTTGAGCAACCCGACATCGTCGCCGTTCTCCTCGTTCCCGATTCCCGGCGCGGCCGGCCCGGACCCGAGAACTGGGACGAGCGCCTGCGTCGGAGCAACACCTTTGCCGCCCTCACGGAATTGCGCTACTTCGCCACACCGGGAACGGTCTTCACCGGCCGCTACCACGAACGCGAAACTCCCCTCTCCGATGGCGAACCGCCCTTCGTCCGGACCATCCTCTTACCGTTGCCGGACGAGAGTGAGGAAGTCCGCACGCGCGAGCTGCAGGACATGACCGGCCAGATGCTGTTCCGCGATCTGGGCACGCCGCTGGGTCGGGTCGCCGATCTGGGCCGGGCCGGCTTGCCGGGTCCGCCCTGGAACGAACGCGGACTCTACGCTCAGACCTTCGGCCTGCACCGGCTTTCCTGGCCGCGCCGTGAACTGCTCCGCGAGGCCGCTCGCCACCTGTGCATGCAACTGGTCGTGCGCTGGATGAGCAAGGATAGCAAGCCGATCCTCGGAGCCGTCACGAGCGTCGTCAAGGAACAATGGCAGCGTCGCGATCTCGGGGTCGAGTCCTTCCTCGAACGCCTTCAGGATCGGTTGCGTGAGCAGGTCGGCAAGGACCCGGAAACGGCACTCCTGGCCGTGGTCGAGCCCCTGGTTCGCCAGCTGCGCGCCGCGTCTTCGGTCCCGGCCAAACGCTGGGGCCAGGTGACGGCCGCAGACATCCCGCCCGACGAACTGCAGCCGGTGGTCGAGGAACTCGAACGCCTGCTCGGCAAACCGAGCGAGGAGACTCTCCACGTCCAGTCGAGTCTCTTCGACACCTACCTGCGTACGGTGGCCGAGTCGTTGATGAACGAGTGGAGCCAGAAACTGACCGAGATCGCCGTCCGCCTGCTGGAGGAGCCGGAGTTCCGCCTGGCCGGGGCCGAGGAAGCCATCCGGCAACTGCTGGCACAGCTGGAACAGATCCTGCAACACCACGAACCGCTCGGCAAGGATTTTGACCTCCAGGCGAAGAACGGCTACAACACCCTCCAGGAGATCCTGGCCGGTCGTGGCAAGCAGCTCAACTACACTCCCGATCAGCTGATCACCATCCTGCGTGCCTATCCCAAGGTGCGCTTGCAGAGCCTGATCTTGCACCGGATCTCCCAGACGTTCCTGGCCCTGCGCGGCCATCTTTCCGACGAACTCCGTGAGGTCAACTTCTGTCGAGTCCGCCTCGGAGAGCTGCTGCGCAGCCTCGAAGCGCTGGGCACGCCGGTGATCAGTAGCAGCCATCCCGGCCGGGTCGCGGCCAACTTCAGCGCCCAGGGGACCGGCCTGCGTCCGGAAGCGGGTCGCATCCTCCTGCCCGGAGGCTGCAAGAGTCTGAGCGAGGCCCTGGAGAAGATCGTCGCTGAGATCGGCCCCGACCAGTTGCTCGAACTGGACCACCAGATCGAGGCCATGATCCGCGAGAAATACCAGGCCCTGGTGAATGTCTGTCTCTCCAACACGCCCCTGCGCGGAGTGCAGGACAGCTTGCTAGAGGTGGCCAGTCGCTTCGCGAACGGTCACCTGGCCGAGACCAGCGTCGCCGACCTGTTCTTGCAGCAGACGACCTCGAACAGCCTCCGCCTGGGCGAGGTGGAAGTCTGCCTTCAGAAGGCCGAACCAGACCTGCAGGCCACTCCGCGCCGGCCGGCGAACCAGTCCAGTGGTGTCGTCGCGGTCCAGGAACTGGTCGTTCTGGAGCGGCCGAACAGCTCTGCGGGTGAGGCACTCCAGCAACTGGCCGAGGAGGCCCTCGAAGGTCAGGAGATCCTCAGCCATCCAGGCGGTGAGGACGTGATCTTCTACCACGAACGAGTTCACCTCCTCCTGACGCAGTTGGAGTACCTCAGCAGTGCCAGCAAGGACGCCTACCGCCAGATGACGGCCACCGATCAATTCACGCCGCACTCTCGGACGGACATCGATTTCGCGTCGATCCTCAGCGAGCCCTGATCGCTGACTTCTTCATCG
>CAYYJM010000096.1:0-21014 GCA_964471755.1 uncultured Alcaligenaceae bacterium | reverse complement strand
ACGAAACCAGCGAAAACGAAGACCCCTCACCCCAACCCCTCTCCCCGGAGTACCGCTTATTGGGGGAGGTCTGTTATCGGCTCAATCGTTATGGTACGACTTTTGATACCACCCGCGCGGGCGGATGTATCGGCCAGGGTTCCGGCAGCGTCTTGCCCAACAGGAGCGTCCCGTCACGAATCAATGCGTTGACGATCGCCGTCCGCCCGCGCTGGAACACGCTGATCGCCCGCGGAGTCGGGCGATCCCCGGCGTGCCTCGCGCCGGTCGAGAGGTCGGACTCCCCTCCGCCCGGACAGGTGACCTCGCCGACCGGCCCCGCGCCCCAATCCAACGGACCCTTCGGCGAGGGCCGTTCGTCCGGCGTGCCGCGACGCGCCGACTCGGCCGGTCGCGGCAGCGGGCCGATCGTCTCCACCGGGCGTTCACTCTCCTCCGCCTCGCCGCCGACCAGCAGGCACCACCACGTCGCCACCGCCATCGCCAGCCACAGGCGTTCGGCCCGGCCGGGGTCACTCATGTGCGTCTTCTGCCAATCCCAGCCGCCGCTCTTGAGCCGCTTGAACCCCTGCTCGATCCAACTCCTCAAGCCGTACCAGCACACCTCGGCCGACTCCGGCGGCAGGTCGGTCAGCACCAGCCAGGGGTCGGCGTAGCCCTCGTCCCGGCGCGCCAGCAGCGTACACTGGAGCCGCTTGGGGGCGTCCTTGAAGGCCTGCCCCCGGCCGGCCCACTGCTCGCCGGTCGTCGCCGTAAACGATTGCAGCGGCCGACGTTGCTTCTCGCCGTCGGGCCGGAAGGTGCCCGCGTTGTTGATCCGCATGAAGGGGTGCCAGGAGCACCGTTGGATGGCCTGGAAGAGCCACTTGGCGTACAGGCCGCGGTCGGTCATGGCGATGACGGTCCAGTCGCGGGGGACGACGCGCCGGAACTCCTTGAGGAGGGCGAGCCACTCGGGCTTCCAGGGGTGGGGCACGTTGGCGGGCAGGATCCGCCAGGCCACGGGGACGGCGCAGCCCTTGTAGACGACGCTGATGCACAGGACGGTGAAGCGTTCGCCCAGCGCGGTGGCGTCGAGCGCGATGGCCAGTTGCTTGCCGGGCCAGTCCTCGAGGATCCACTTCAGCAGCGGCGCGAAGCAGGATCGGACGTCGAGCTGCCGTCGGCATCGCCCGGCCTTGGCGCTGGCCGGGCAGTACCAGTCTCGGAGCCGTTGCTTGGTGGAGTCGTACTTCTCACCGAGCAGGTCGGAGAGTTGCAGGGCGACCTTGGTGACGGAGGCGGACCGGGCCAGCGCCATGCCGTAGGAGAACTCGGCGAGGCCGCGCTGCTGGGCGGGGTTGAGATCGGGGAAGGCGCTGGCCAGCAGGTCGTGCCATTGGTAGAGTGAGCCGGGGTGGGACATGGAAATGCTCCGGATGCCGAACCGCGTCAGATACGGTCCAACATACGGACAACCCCTGTCCTGCCCCTTCTTTTCTTGCCCAGACGGCGTACCTCCCCCAATAAGCCGGAGTACCGGGGCGAGGGGCTTTCCGTGCAGCCTCTGAGCGACCTTCACCCAGACGCCCGAATGCGAGTTTCTGGTCCGAGGCCGACGGCAAAAACTGCATCACCCCGGCCGCGTCGTCCACCACAAGAGCGCGATGATCGTCTTGGCGTCCTGGATGGTGCCATCGCGCATCCAGGCGAGGGCCTGGGCCAGCGACACCGTCTCGGGGTGCAGGTTCTCGTCGATCTCCGGCCGCATCGCGCCGGGCGTCAGGTCGTGGGCCACGAACAGGTGCGTCTTCTCGTTGATGCAGCCCGGCGATGGGTAGAACGCCGTCAGCTTCTCGAAGCGGCCGGCACGGTAGCCGGTCTCCTCCTCCAACTCGCGCACGGCGGCATGCTCGATCGGCTCGCCCGGTTCCAGGGTGCCGGCCGGGATCTCCCAGAGCGTCTGGCCCAGCACCGGACGTTCGTTGCGGAGCAGGCAGATCTCCGTCGCGCTGACCAGCGGCAGGATCGCCACCGCTCCGGGGTGCAGGATCACATCGACGAAGTACGCCTGGCCCGTCGCCGAGGTGCGATGCTCCCGGGCAACCTGGATCTTCCGGCCGACGTAGACGATCTCACGCGTCATGGCAGTTCCCTCTCGGACCCGGTTCGCCTCCCATTCGTGGCGTCCGGGCCGTAGAATTCCTACAGACCCCCGCACGCAACGCCAACGAGGAACCCATCATGGCCGAGGCCCTCCTCCTCTCCGCGGCACGGACTCCGATCGGCAAGTACCTGGGCGGCTTCGCCGACGTGCCGGCCGTCCAGCTCGGGGCCATCGCCCTGACGGCCGCCCTCGAACGAGCCGGCGTCCGGCCCGACCAGATCGACGAGGTCATCATCGGCAACGTCCTCCAGGCCGGCCTGGGCCAGAATCCGGCCCGGCAGGTCGCCCTCAAGGCCGGCCTGCCGGTGACGATCGCCGCGATCACCATCAACAAGGTGTGCGGCTCCGGCCTCAAGGCCGTCATGCTCGCCGCTCAGGCGATCCGGGCCGGCGATGCCGCGCTCGTCGCGGCCGGCGGCATCGAGAACATGAGCTGGGCTCCGTACCTGCTGTTCGGGGCTCGCACCGGCTGGAAGTTCGGCGATCAGAAGGCCGTCGATGCCATGGTCCACGACGGCCTGTGGTGCGCCTTCGAGGACTGGCACATGGGCGAGGCGGCCGAACACATCGCGACGATGTGCGGCGTCACCCGCCAGGACATGGACCGCTTCTCGGCCCAGAGCCAGCAGCGCGCGGCCCGGGCCTGGGAGAGCGGAGCGTTCGCCGCCGAGGTCGTGCCGGTGACCGTCGGCAGCGGCGCGAAGGCCCGGACGATCGACCACGACGAGGGCATTCGTCCGGAAACGACAGCGGAGGGCCTGGCGAAGCTCCGGCCGTCGTTCAAGAGTGACGGCCTGGTGACAGCCGGCAACGCCTCGACACTCAGCGACGGAGCGGCGGCCGTCGTCGTCGGCACGCAGGCGGCGGCCGAGAAGCTGGGCACGAAGCCGCTGGCCCGGATCGTGGCGTACGCGACGAGCGGCGTCCATCCGAAGGAGATCTTTATCGCTCCGGTGACAGCCGTTCGTCAGTGTCTGGAGAAGGCCGGCTGGTCGGCGAAGGAGGTCGATCTGTACGAGTTGAACGAGGCGTTCGCGAGCCAGATGCTGGCGTGCAACAAGGATCTGGCCATCGACGAGGCGAAGATCAACGTCCATGGCGGAGCGATCGCCCTGGGCCATCCGATCGGGGCGTCGGGGACGCGAGTCCTGGTGACGCTGCTGTACGCGCTGGAGCGGTTCGGTCTGAAGCGCGGCCTGGCATCGCTCTGCCTGGGCGGTGGCAACGCCGTGGCGATGGCGGTCGAGCGGGTGTGAGGGACTGTTCCGAAAGCCCCTCGCCCCTGTACTCAGGGGAGAGGGGTTGGGGTGAGGGGGTCTGCCTCTTCCCTGACTGGAGAGTCACTTCCCCCTCACCCCAGCCCTCTCCCCCGGAGTACCGGGGGAGAGGGAGCCGACTGAGCCCCTCGCCCCTGTACTCAGAGGAGAGGGGTTGGGGTGAGGGGGTCTGCGTCTTCCCTGGCTGGAAAGGCACTTCCCCCTCACCCCAGCCCTCTCCCCCGGAGTACCGGGGGAGAGGGAGCCGCTTCTGGAACTGTCTCTGAGAGGAAATCGAAAGAACCGGAGCCCGACCCCATGACCGACCTGAACACGATGCTGGCAGCCTACGCGGTCGATTATCCCGATGAGACCAATCGGCTCATCCTGGCCGACTGGCTGGAGGAGCACGACGACCCACGCGGTTCGTGGCTGCGCGAGCCGCTCCTGGCCCGCGCCATGGGGCCGATGCTGGATCATCCAGCGGCGGGGTTGATTCCCCTGCTCGACGAGGAACCGGCCGCTCGTGAATCGCGGCGACGTGTGGCTGAGTTATCATGTCGTGAACGCGCTGAGCGGTCTTGGCTCCGGCGCGGCCATCGCCCTGCCGATCGTGCGCGAGTGGGTCAACTGGGAGGAAGAAATCTGTCTGATGAGTGCCGTACGGCAGTTCGTCGCGCGGTTCGCCGATCCCGCCGTCCTCGCTGCCGAGTCGGAGCGACGCGAGGAACTCACGGCTCTGCTCGACGAACCGTCCCCGGCCCCGGAGACGGCCCGCTCGGTGCTGGCCGCGCTGGAACGATTGACGACAGGCTGACACATGATACCACCCCGACAGCGTCGGTGAGTTCGACCTCGAAACCGACCTCGGCTATTCGGGCCAGGCCGGGATCGCGTATCATCAGGGAGGTGGCTTGTGCCCTTGCTCGATCACTTTCGACGACCGTTGAATCTGGAACTCCCCTGGGAGGCGTTCCACAACGCCTGGGCAACCACGATCGCCGGACCGCTCAACCGCGAGTTGCCGCCCGATTACCGAGCCCTGCCGCTGACCCCGCTCCGCAGCGGTATCGAGGTGGACGTCGGTGCGATGCAGACCGATTCACGGACGAGCCAGGGGAACGGGACCGCCACAGCCGTATGGGCACCGCCGGCTCCACCGCTGCGAGGCGGGCTGGAATGGCAGCGGGCCGAAACCTTCGAGGTTCGCCTCTTGCAGACTCTCGGCGGGCCTCAACTTCGGGCGGCGATCGAGTTGGTGAGTCCCGCGAACAAGGACCGATCGGCTTCCCGGCGAGCGTTCGCGATCATGTGTGCGGCCTACCTGCACCAGGGCGTCACCGTCATCGTGATCGACGTGGTCACCGAGCGGCTGGCCGATCTGCACCTGGAGTTGATGGCACTATTGCAGCCGGTCGGCGGCCTGGCCTGGCGGTCGGCGTCCGGACTGTCAGCGATCGCGTACCGCACCGTGCCAGGCCAGGAAGGATTCGAGCTGCAAGCCTGGCCGGAGGCACTGGCCGTCGGCAGTCCGTTGCCAACGCCGCCGCTGTGGCTCGAAGAAGAACTCTGCCTGCCGCTGCCGCTGGAGGAGAGCTACCAGGCGACGTGCGAGTTACTGCGGATCGCCACCCCGACAGAGGGAGAATACGGAGGAGCTATGCAGATCGCAAAGACGAGCCGAGAACTGGGCCGGGAAGAAAGCCTTCGCGCCGTGCTTCTCGAGATGATCGAAGAGCAGTACGGGTCGCCCGAGGAGCAGGTGCGCCAACGAGTGGCGCAACTCGCCGAGTCGGAGCTAAAGGCGATCGTCAAGCGCTTCCACAGCGTCTCCTCGCTGCGGGAACTCGGCCTCGAAGCCGATCCGGACCCCGCCTCGTAAGGAGCGACCGTGGCCGACCACGACCAGCGCTTCAAGCAGATGCTCCAGACGTTCTTCGCCGACTTCCTGCGTCTGGTGCTGGGCGAGGCCGACGCGGCGAGGTACGATTGCACCCGGATCGAGTGGCTGACGCAGGAGATCTTCGCCGATCCGCCGCAGGGCGAACGCCGTATGATCGATCTTGCCGCCAAGCTGCCGGTGAGCCAGGCGGCCGACGAACGGCAAGCGCGGGAGGTCGAGCCGTGGCTGGTCCTGGTCCACGCCGAGATCGAGTCGGCCGACACAGTCGAACCGCTGCGGAAGCGGATCTACGACTACCGGCACGAACTGCGGCGCAAGTACGACTTGCCGGTGCTGTCGGTCGGGCTCTACCTGTCAGTCGCCCTGGAGGGCCTGGGATGGGACGAGTACATCGAGACGCACCACGGCCAGGAGATCCTGCGGTTTCGCTTTCCATACATCGGCCTGCCGGGGTTGGAGGCGTTCGACTACGTCGCCGGCGCGAGCCTCCTGGGTGTGGCGCTGTCCGCCTTGATGCGGGTCGCACCGGACCGGCGGGGGGAACTCAAGGCGGAGGCCCTCGCACGGGTGATGGCGAGCGACTTACCGGAACTGCACAAGTACCTGCTCGCGGAGTGTATCGAGGCCTACCTGCCGCTGGAGGGGCCGCAACTGGTGGACTACGAGCAGCGGCTGCTGACACCCCAATACGGAGGAGCTATGCAGATCGCAAAGACGAGCCGAGAACTGGGGCACGAAGAGGGCCAGCGAGCACTCTTCATCCGCTCCCTGCAACGGAAGTTCGGGACGCTGCCGTCTGGCGTCCACGATCGTATCGCCGCTCTGTCGGAGGATGAGTTGGTCGAACTGAACTTGCGCATCGGCACCGCCAGCTCACTCCAGGAACTCGGCCTCGAAGCCGATCCCGGCACCGCCTCCTAAGGAGCCGCCGTGGGCTACACGACCGAATTCACCGGCCGCTTCGATTGCTACCGCGTCGAGAGCCCGATGATGGGCGAATTCCTCGCGGCGATTCGCTCCGGGGACACCGTCGCGCTGCGAGCGTTCGCCGACTGGCTCATCGACCAGGGCGATCCGCGCGGCGAAGCGGTGTCACAATGGCTCGCCGGCGGGGCCGAGGACGACCGCGTCTTCTGGCGGCTGTTCGGCCTCAAGCCCGAACACGTGGCCTACCTGAAGCAGTTCAGCCGAACCCGGCGGATGAAGCGTGACGCGGATCGGGCCGCCGCCCTGCTCGATCCGATCCGCGAGGCGGCCGGGCTGCCGATCGGGAAGGAGGCCGCGTACTTCGTCGGGGGCCAGGGCCTGGCCGGACAGGCCCGCGACGAATCGATTCTCGATTACAACAAGCCACCCCGGGGCCAACCCGGCCTCTGGTGCCAGTGGGTGCCCAGTGCGGACGGCACGGCCATCGAGTGGGACGGCGGTGAGAAGTTCTACGAGTACACGGAATGGCTCCAGTACCTCATCAAGCACTTCCTCGCCCCCTGGGGCTACATCCTCAACGGCGAGGTGCAGTGGCAGGGTGAGGATGACCAGGACCGCGGCGTGATCCGCGTGGTGAACAACAGGGTGAGCGAGCATCCGTGCCACCAATGACGATCCACTGACAGCAATCCAACGCTCTCTCCCGGAGGAATCCGATGGCCACCGTCAACGACACCGCCGCCGAGCGCTACGAGCAGGAACTCGCCAGGGCGGCGACGCGCGAGCAACCGCCGACCACCGTCAGCAGCGTGCCCATCGAGCCGCTCTACACGCCCGAGAACGTCGGCGAGTTCGACCCGGAAACCGACCTCGGCTATCCGGGCCAGTATCCCTACGTCCGCGGCGTCCACGCCAGCATGTACCGCTCGCGTCTGTGGACCATGCGTCAGTTCGCCGGCTTCGGCACCGCGAGGCAGACGAACGAGCGCTTCAAGTTCCTGCTCGAAAAGGGCCAGACCGGCCTGTCCACGGCGTTTGATCTGCCGACGCTCATGGGCCTGGACAGCGACGATCCGCGCGCCCTCGGCGAGGTCGGAAAGCTCGGCGTCGCTGTCGATACGCTCGACGACATGGCCACGCTCTACGATGGCATCGACCTCGGCGAGGTGTCCGTGTCGATGACGATCAACGCTCCGGCCATCATCGTCATGGCCTTCTACCTGGCCAACGCCCAGGATCGCGGCATCGACTGGCGCAGGCTACGCGGCACCCTTCAGAACGACATTCTGAAAGAGTTCCACGCCCAGAACGAGTTCGTCTTTCCGCCGAAGCCACACGTCCGACTCGTCGCCGACGTGATCGAGTTCTGCACGCACCACGTTCCGCAGTGGAACACCGTGTCGATCAGCGGCTACCACATCCGCGAGGCCGGCTCGACGGCCGTGCAGGAGTTGGCGTTTACCCTGGCCGACGGCTTCCACTACGTCGAGACGTGCCTGGAACGCGGCCTCGATGTCGATGCCTTCGCCCCGCGATTGAGCTTCTTCTTCAACGCCCACAATGACCTGTTCGAGGAGATCGCCAAGTACCGCGCCGCTCGCCTCCTCTGGGCCGAGGCGATGCGTCAGAAGTACGGCGCGAAGAAGGAGAACAGCTGGAAGCTCCGTTTCCATGCCCAGACGGCCGGCTGCTCGCTTCAGGACAGGCAGCCGGAAGTGAACCTGATGCGCGTCGCGTACCAGGCCCTGGCCGCGGTGCTGGGCGGCTGTCAGTCGCTCCACACCAACAGCATGGACGAGACGCTCGCCCTGCCCAGCGAACACGCCGCGACGCTGGCCATCCGCACGCAGCAGGTCCTCGCCTACGAGACGGGCGTGACCAGCACGGTCGATCCGCTCGGCGGCAGTTACTTCGTCGAGACGCTGACCCGACAGATGGAGCAGCAGGGCCGGGCGTACTTCGACCGCATCGAGCAACTCGGCGGCATGATCCAGGCCCTGGAGGCCGGCTTCTTCCGCCGCGAGATCGCCGACGCGGCCTTCGTCTATCAGCAGGAGGTCGATGCGAAGCGAAAGCTGATCGTCGGCGTCAACGCCTTCGTGGAGGAGCAGGAGAAGAAGATCGACACGCTCATCGTGGACGAGAAACCGGAGAAGGAGCAGGTGGCAGCCCTGCGTCAGCGGAAGGCGCAGCGCGACAACGCCGAGGCCCGGCGGCTCCTGGCCGAGGTGCGTCGCGTGGCGGCAACGAAGGAGAACCTGATGCCGACGCTGCTGGAGGCGGCCCGGGCCCGGTGCGGCGTCGGTGAGATCGTCAACGCCCTGGCCGATGTCTTTGGCCGCTACGACGGCGCGGCCCGGTGGTGAAAGGAGACGGCGATGACGACGGCAACCAAGAATCTGACCGCTGAGGAATTCGCGCAACTGCCCGCCGATGGAATGCGGCATGAGCTGGTCCGAGGAAAGGTGATCATGACACCGCCACCGGGGTACGAGCACGGCAGCATCCAGATGCAGATAGCCGTCCTCATCCAGCCTTACCTCAATCAGCACCACCTGGGGCGAATCGTCGGGGAGGTCGGCGTCATTCTGGCGCGCCAGCCGGATACGGTGCGCGGGCCGGACGCCGCCTATTACAGCCCGTCGCGGATCCCACCCGGAACCCGGCCACGTGGGTATCCTGGCGTACTCCCGGAACTGGTCTTCGAGGTCCGTTCGCCGTCGGATCGCTGGAACGACGTGATGGACAAGGTGAACGAGTACCTCGTCGTCGGTATCATCGTCGTGGTCATCGACCCGGGGCCACAGGCGGTCCACGTCTTCGAGCCGAACCACCTGGCCCGGGTGCTCGGCCCGACCGACATGTTCGACCTGCCCGCTCTCTGGCCGGGCCTGGCCTTCCCGGTAGCGGATCTGTTCACGTGAGGGCGGGACGCTCGTGCCGCGAGTCATGCCCCTGCTCCAGGAAGCCGGCCTGGGGCACGTCCGTGTCATGATCGGCATGATCCAGGCCCTGGAGGCCGGCTTCTTCCGCTGCGAGATCGCCGATGCGGCGTTCGTCTATCAGCAGGAGGTCGATGCGAAGCTAAAGCTGATCGGAGACGACGATGACGACAGCGACTGACACTCTGTTGACGGCGGAAGAGTTCGCCCGCCTGCCAGACCGCGGGATGCGTGAGGAACTCGTGCAAGGGAGGGTGGTCATGACGCCGCCAGCGGGAGAGGAGCATGGCACGGTTCTGGGGAATCTGGCCGCGTTCGTTCTTCCATTTGTCCGAACCCACCGACTCGGCAGGGTGGTCGTGGGGGACTCGGGGATCGTCCTGACGCGGAACCCGGATACGATCCGGGCACCGGACATGGCGTTTATTCGGGCAGCCCGAATACTGCCTGGACCGCCATCTCGCGGCTACCCGGCGGTACTTCCGGATCTGGTCGTCGAGGTCCGTTCGCCGTCGGATCGCTGGAACGACGTGATGGACAAGGTGAACGAGTACCTCGTCGTCGGTATCAGCGCCGTGGTTATCGACCCGGGGTCACAGTCGGTCCACGTCTTCGAGCCGAACCAGCCGGCCCGGATACTCGGCCCGGCCGACGTGTTCGACCTGCCCGCTCTCTGGCCGGGCCTGGCCTTCCCGGTGGCGGATCTATTCGTGTGAGAGCGAACGTCCCGACCGTCCGATACAATGACCACAGAGAGTCCGCCGGGTCCCGAGGTCGAGGAAGCGTGATGACAGCCGCCACCGTTCCGTTGCGCGTCGTGCTGGCCAAGGTCGGTCTGGATGGTCACGATCGCGGCATCAAGGTCGTGGCCCGAGCCCTGCGCGATGCCGGCATGCACGTCATCTACGCCGGCCTGTGGCAGACCCCCGAGGCGGTCGTCCGTACCGCCGCCGACGAGGACGCCGACTGGATCGGCCTGAGCCTGCTCTCCGGAGCCCACCTGACCCTCGTGCCGCGCGTCATGGCCCTGCTTCAGGAAGCCGGCCTGGGGCACGTCCGCGTCATGATCGGCGGCATCATCCCCGAGGAGGACGTGCCGAAGCTGCACGAACTGGGCATCGCCCGCATCTTCGGGCCGGGCACCCCCCTCGACGAGATCGTCCGCTACCTCCAGGAGAACACGGGGGCTCGCGATGATTGAATCGCTCCTGAGCCGGTTTCGGAGCCACGACCGCCTGGCCCTGGCTCGGCTGGTGTCGCTCGTGGCTCGCGGCGAATCGGTCGAGACGATCCTCGCGGGTGTCGGTCTGCCCGCGAAGCCGGCACGAGTCGTGGCCGTCACCGGCAGCGGCGGCGTCGGCAAGAGCAGCCTCGTCGGCAAACTGATCGAGCAGGCGCGCGGGGCCGGTCAGACCGTGGCCGTGCTGGCGTGCGATCCGCAGAGTCCGCTCTCCGGCGGAGCCTTGCTCGGCGATCGCTTCCGCATGCCGGCCCGGCCGGACGACGACGGCGTCTTCATCCGCAGCCTCGCCGCCGCCGGCGGTCAGGGTGCCCTGGCCGAGCATCTCGATGCAGTCATCCGCGTCGTCGAGTCCTTCGGCTTCGACCTGATCCTGCTCGAAACGGTCGGCGCGGGGCAGGGCGATACGGTGGTTCGTGATCTGGTCGATGTCCTCGTGCTGCTCGTCCAGCCGGAGACGGGAGACGATCTGCAATGGGAGAAGGCCGGCCTGTTCGAGGTGGCCGACCTGCTGGTGATCCACAAGGCCGACCTGCCCGGAGCGGATCGCGTCGCGGCCCAGGTCAGGATGTCGCTGGGCCTGACTCCCGGCGTGGACATCCCCGTTCTGCGCGTCAGTTCGCGCACCGGCGATGGGCTGGCGGAACTCTACCGGGCCATCGTCTCGGCATCGCTGCGGCGCGGCACTCGACGGACGCCACGCGAGTTGCTGCGACTCGCCCAGCAGCTCCTCGCCCGGCGGTTTGTCGATCGGCAGAGCGATCCGGCGGTGCGCGAGGTGCTGACCCGCTGGCAAGGCGGCGGCCTGGACTCGACCGCGGCGACGGTGGCTCTGCTCGATGACCTGGCCGGGGGAAAGAGCGGATGACGCCGATGGACTCGCAAGCCGTGATCGACGCGACCCGTCGCTGGGTCGAAACGATGGTGATCGGCCTGAACCTCTGCCCGTTCGCCCGCCGTGTCGTGCAGGGCGACAAGGTCCGCCACGTCGTCTCGGCGGCCACGGACGAGGAGTCGCTCTATCAGGATCTCGGCCGGGAACTCCAGCACCTGGCGACCGCCCCGATCGCGACCGTCGAGACGACGCTGCTCATCCATCCGGGCGTTCTAACCGACTTCCTCGATTTTAACGATTTCCTCGACCCGGCCGACCGCCTGGTGCGGCGTCTCGGCCTCGACGGCGTCATCCAGATCGCGAGCTTTCATCCGGACTATCAGTTCGCCGACACCGCTGCCGACGACGTGGCGAACTACACGAACCGGTCGCCGTATCCGATGCTGCACCTGCTGCGTGAGGAGAGCATCACGCGGGTGGCCGGCGATCCGGAGGAACTGGCGGCGATCCCGGAACGAAACGTCGCCACGCTGCGTCGGCTCGGCCTGGATGAGATTCGCCGCCGCCTCGGCCAGGGGCCGATCTCATGAGCGGCGCGATCGACTGTGAGACGGCCCGACGGCTGATCCACGACACCATCCTCGGTTCCGACTTCCGCCGGGCGACCTTCGGCGGCACCCTTCGCGGCGACGAACCCTGTCCCTGGGTGCGTGTCGTCGTGCGGTCGGTCGAGATCCAGGGCAGTCGGCAACTCCAGTTCGCGTACTTCGACGGCCGAAAGGACATCCGCCACAACGCCCGGGCCCGCGAGGCCGTCGGCCGGCTCGACGAACTGTGCCGGTTCGGCTTCGCAGGCGTCCACCTCTCGACCGCCACGGAAGAGATCGACCTTCGCACCACGAAGAAGGGCAAGGTCTTTGTCGGTCGGCGACAGGTGGAGTCGGCGGAAGAAGTGCCGCAGGTCCACAACCGCGTCAAGGATGTGCCGCTACCGGAGGGCCGGGCGGACCGACTGCTCGAGGTTCTCGGCATCGCGACGAGCGCTGGCCAGGTCCGGCCGACGATGCGGGCGAAGTTCACGCAGATCAACGAGTTTCTCAAGCAACTGACACACGCCTGGCACCTGGATGAGGGGTTCGCCCGGCTCGGCCGGCCGGTGCGCATCCTCGACTGCGGCTGCGGCCTGAGCTACTTGACGCTGACGGTGCATCACTACCTGAACGACCTCCTCGGCGTGCCGGCTTCCATCCTCGGCGTGGACGTCAACGACGAGGTCATCCGCAAGAGCATCGACCGCTCCGAGCGGCTCGGAGCCAGCGGAGCGGAGTTCGCCGCCGGCCGGATCGGCGAGCTGGACGTCGAGGCGGACATCGTCATTGCTCTGCACGCCTGCGACACGGCGACGGACGACGCCATCGCCCAGGCGGTACGCAGCGAAGCCCGGATACTCCTGAGCGTGCCGTGCTGTCATCATCACCTGAACGAGCAGTTGCGAGCGGAGGGGCCGGCCTCGGTCCTGCGTCCGATCCTTCGACATGGGATCCTGCACCAGCGCACGGCCGATCTCGTGACGGACGCCTTCCGGGCGCTGGCACTACGCATCCTGGGATACCGGACGGACGTGGTCGAGTTCATCAGCCTGGAACATACGGCGAGAAACCTGATGATCCGGGCGGTTCGCGGCGTCCCGGTGGGAGAGGCCGGGTTCGTGCGGGAGTATCTTGAATTGCGACGGTTCTGGGGCGTGGTTCCCTACCTCGAACGGGTGCTGGGCGAGCGGTTCCAGCGGCTGGTCGAGAAGCCTCTCTCCCCTGGTACTCCGGGGGAGAGGGAGCGAACCGGCGTAGCCCGCCTCACTTCGGTCGCGGCGTGCCGAAGACCTGGGTCGCGTAGCAGACGCCCTTCGGCGTGCGCGACCAGCCGATGCCGATCTCGGTGTAGTCGCCGTTGAGCAGATTCGCCTTGTGCAAGGGCGATTCCATCCAGCCCTTGAACAGAACCTCGGGCGACACGTCCGGTCCGAACGCGATGTTCTCGGCGGCTTTGCGGAAGGCGTAGCCAGCCATCTTGAGCCGATCGGTCAGGGTGGAGCCGTCGAGGTCGTGGTCGAGTTTGCCGGCCTTCGCCATGTTCGTTGTGTGGAGCCGGGCGGCGGCGGCGAGCTGGGCGTTCGGGCGAAACGGCGGCAGTTTGTTCTTCGTCCGCTCGGCGTTGGTCAGGTCGAGGAGTTTCTTCTCCTCGGCAGAGAGCTTCACCTCGGCCGGTTCCTCGGCCCGGAAGAACGGCGTCAGCATCAGCAGCGCGACGAGTGCCAGGGTTCGCATCGAGGGATCTCCTTCCAGACGAGGGGTCTTGCTTCCACCCTATCGCCGGGCGGCGTGGCCGGCAACGGCCATTGACCCCACCGGCATCGATCTGGCATCATCTGCCGGCCCGGAGGGTTCCTCGGAGGTGAGGTCATGGATCGACCAGCGTCCGTTCCGTCGTCGCCGGCACTGCTGGCCTGGCTGCCGTACCTCTGGTCGCGTGTCCTCTGTGCCGGGGGCGTCCGGCCGGTGAGCGAGCCGTGGCGCTGGTCGGCCCTGCTCTGGCTCCTCTTCGTTCCGGGCGTTCTCCTCTATCCGACGCTGTTCTTTCCGCTGTTCGAGCCGGACGAGAGCCGCTACGCCCAGATCCCGGCCGAGATGCTCGCACGCGGCGACTGGGTCGTGCCGACGCTCCAGAGCGAGCCGTATCTCGACAAGCCGCCGTTGATGTACTGGCTGGTCATGCTCGCCTATTCGGTCCTCGGCGTGGCCGACGGCGTCGCCCGGGTCGTTCCCGCGCTGGCCCTGCACGGCACCATCCTGATCGTCTACTTCCTGGGTCGGCGAACGCTCGGTGAGCGGGCTGCGTTCCGGGGAGCGCTGCTGCTCGCCCTGGCCCCCGGCTTTCCGACCATTGGCCGGCTCCTGCTGCTCGATGGCCTGCTTGCCTTCTTCACGACGCTCGGTCTGTTCACGGCGTTCGAGGCCGTCCGCACCCAGCGTTTCGCCTGGTCCTGGTGGCTGCTCGCCGCCCTGGCCTGCGCCCTGGGCACGCTGACGAAGGGGCCGATCGCCCTGGTCCTGATCCTGGGGCCGATCGTGCTGCATCGCCTGCTCGTGGACTCGGCCCGCGTCTCGTGGACGGCGTGGGGCGTCCTTCTCGGCATCGTCGTGGCCCTGAATCTGCCGTGGTACGTCGCCATGCACTTCCGCGTGCCGGAGTTCCTGCCGCAGTTCATCTGGGAGCATCACCTCCAGCGTTACTTCGGCTCATTCGCTCACGAGGAGGGGTTCTTCTACTACATCCCGATCGTGCTGCTCGGCCTGCTGCCCGGGACGCTGCTCCTGGTGCCGTTCGTCCGCTGGCTCCTGAGCGGCGACGAGGCGTCGGCCCGGCAGCGGACGACGGAGTTCGGCTTCTGTCTGCTGGCCGGCTTCTTCTGCGTCGGTCTGTTCAGCCTGTCGAGCTGCAAGCTGCCGACGTACGTCATGCCGGCCCTGCCGCCTTTGGCCCTGGCCCTGGGCTACTTCCTCGGCTGCTCCGGCTGGCACGCCGTCTGGATGACGAAGGCCGTCGCCGTGTGGGCGTTTCTCTTCCTGTGCTTCGCCCATCACGTCGCCATGCCGTGGTACGCGGAGTACCGCTCGCCGTTCCGCCTGGAGGCCGACATTCATCGCCTGTGCGCCAACCCGAATCAGCCGGTCGTCTGCTATCCGCGGACGTGCGATTCGGTCGCGTTCTACCTGGGCCGGAGCGACATGGTCGGATACCGCAGCAAGGACATCGAGGAGTTGCGACAACTGGTCCGGACGACGCCGCGGGTCGTCATCCTCTGCACGCATCGCAGCTCGCTGGAGGGACTGCGACAGTTGCTGACCGAGACGCCGATCACCGAGACGGTTCACCTCGGTCTGCCGGACGTGCCGTGGGTGCCGACCCGCTGGCAGAAGCCGCTCAAGGATCTGCTCGGCAAGACCTCGCTCGGCCTGGCGGACCTGGCCGTGGTCGAACGACGCTGACAGGCCAGCGCGAGACGGCTCTACCGGATGTGCTTTCGCAGGAAGCGCGTCAGCGATCGCCCCAGGTTCTCGACCGTGCTGTGCAGGCTGGCATCCCTGAGCCGGCCGTCGTCGGCGAACGCCTCGCCGGCGCGCGGGATGGCCTGCTGTTCCGGCAGCACGACGACACCGATATTGCCCAGGATCGAGCGCAGGTGGACCAGACCGCGCAGGCCGCCGAGCTGGCCGGGTGACGCCGACAGCAGCAACGCCGCCTTGCCCTTGAACGCAGCCAGGCCCGGTTCGTCGGGAGCGGGCCGCGACGCCCAGTCGAGCATGTTCTTCAGGGCCGCCGTGATCGAGCTGTTGTACTCCGGCGACGCGATCAGGAAGCCATGCGACGCCTTCATCAGTTCCTTGAGTGCCACGCCGTGAGCGGGCATCCCATCGCGAGTCTCCAGGTCCTCGTCGAAGACTGGCAGCGGGTAGTCAGCCAGGTCGATCAACTGGACGTCGGCCCCCTCGGCCTCGGCCGCCTGAGCAGCGATCCGCACCAGCTTCTTGTTGAAGGAGTCCCTGCGCAGGCTCCCCGCGAAGGCCAGGATTCTGGGCTGCATGTCGCTCCGTTCTCCGGTCGGTAGGATTTCGTTCTCGCGATTGCCGTCGTATAGACTGATGATAGGCGACGGGAACCATCCGGCAGGAGAATATCGTCTTTGGCGAGCCGGGAGCGTCAGTCAGCGACCGGAGTGAACGCTTCGAGCGCCAGAAACGGACACTCCGGTCGCTGTAAAAGGACACTCCGGTCGCTGACGCTCCCGGCTCGCCAAAGATCGAGGAGACAACCGCTTGCTCGAACTGGCCCGACCGGAATGGCTCTGGCTCCTGCTGACGTTGCCGCCGCTCGTCTGGTGGTGGACACGTCGCGGTCGGCTCGCCCTGCGCTATCCGCTGGCCGACGATCTCGCCCCGCTCGCCGTGGGGCGGGCCAATCGGACGCGTCGCCTCGGCCTCATCCTGCGTGTCCTCGCCCTGGCCCTGATGATCGTCGCTCTGGCCGGTCCACGCTGGCCGGACGAGCAGACTCGCGTCGAGACATCCGGCATCGGCCTCATGCTCCTCGTCGATGTCAGCGGCAGCATGGCCGAGCGCGACTTCTCCTGGGATGGTCTGCCCCTGAGCCGGCTGGAGGCCGTCCAGCGCGTCTTCCGCCTGCTCCTGGTCGGCGGCAACGCACCGGACGGTACCGCCTTCGCCGGTCGGCCGACCGACCTGGCCGGCCTGCTCGCCTTCGCCAGCCGGCCCGAAACGACCTGTCCGCCGACGCTCAGTCACTCGGTCCTGCTCCGCGAACTGGACGGCCTGCAACCCCAGAGCGATCCACGTCGGGCCTGGACGAACATCACCGACGCCCTCCTGATGGGCCTGGAACGTCTGCAAGCCCTCGACAACCGCGAGAAGGTGATCGTCCTGCTGACCGATGGCGTGCAAACGGTCGATCCCGCTCCGTCCGGCTGGCGACCGCGTCAGGCGGCCCGGGCGGCCCAGGCTCTCGGCGTCAAGATCCACGTCATCGACGCCGGCCTCGATAAGCCCGCCGCCAACCTGTCCCCCGCCGCCCTGGCCGAGGCGAAGGACCGCCGCAAGGAGGCCGTCTACCTGATGAAGGAGATCGCCACCCTTTCCGGCGGCCAGTATCTGCGGGCCGGCGACACCGCCGCCCTGGTCGCGGCCTGCCAGACGCTCGACCGACTGCGAGCGGATGACGTCCTCAGTTTCCACTATCGGCGGTATCATGAAGGATATCCCTGGCTGCTGCTGGCGGCCCTGGGTCTGCTCGTGGTCGTCCTCACCCTCGAACGCACGCGCTGGCGGTCGCTGCCGTGATGGGATCGTACTTCACCGACTTGACCGCGACGTTCGCCCGGCCCTGGCTGCTGGGCCTGCTCGTCGTCGTGCCGCTGCTCGCCGTCCTGGCCTGGCGTACGGATCGCTGGCGTCGTCGAGCCCTGGATCAGATCGGCGGCCGACAGGCGTTTCAACTCCAGGAGCAGCGGCGACGCGGTCAGTTCTGGGCGCGCCTGGCCCAGCAACTCGGCCTGGTGCTGCTCATCCTCGCCGCGGCCGGGCCGCAGTGGGGCCGCGACTGGGGCACCGCGACGACCACCGGCCGCGACCTGATGCTCGTCCTCGACGTGAGCCGGAGCATGACGGCCGAGCAGCCCAGTCGCATCGAGCTGGCACAGCGTGCCCTGGAAGATCTGCTGACGACCCTCCGTCAGCGTGGCGGCCATCGCGTCGGACTGGTCCTGTTTGCCGGCCGACCGCGACTCGTCTGTCCCTTGACGCAGGACTACGACCACTTCGCCGGCGTTCTGGATCAGGTCGCGGAGATGCGGCACGATCCGGAACTGGGTCCCGGGCCACGCGAGGCGTCCGGGACGCGGATCGGCCTCGCCCTGGTCGAGGCTCTGCGCTCGCGTGACGAACGCTCCCGCGACGTTCTCGACGTCGTCCTCCTGTCCGATGGCGACGACCCGTCCGGCGACCTGGAATGGGAGTACGGCGTGCTGGAGGCCCGGGCGTTGAATGTGCCGATCTCCGTCGTCGGCCTCGGTGATCCGGTCCTGGAGAGCGTCATCCCGAACTTCAAGGATGCGTCGGGGCACGCGGTTCGCACCCGGCTCTACGAGGACAGCCTGCGCAAGATCGCGGCGGAGACCGGCGGCGAGTACATCCCGGCCCGACGGACGGCGGTCCCCCTGGGTCGGCTCTATCTCGATTCGATCGCCACGCTGTCGCGTCGTGGCGAGACCATCGACGAGCTGCCGACGTTGCGACCGCGTTATCCCCTGTTTCTGGTGCCGGCACTCCTTTTGCTGGTATTGGGACTGGCACGACGGGATTGAACCCAGGCGAGCGTGGGGCGTCAGCCCCATGAGTGCCGGTACACGGTGCGGACGAAGAGTCATGGGGCTGACGCCCCACGCTCGCCTGGGATTGCTTTATGAGGTGACCATGCGCTGGCTGCTGCTCCTGCTCGCCCTGATGGGTCTGGCCGCATCGCTGCCGGAGAGCGAACCGTCCGTCGAGCGACTTCTCCGCGACGGCGGCATCGCCTACGATCAGGGCGATTACGCGGGGGCGCTGCGTCTGTTCGATGAGGCCGAGCCGTTCGCGGCCGATCCGGGCCGGGTGACGCTGGCCCTGGCGGCTGCCCATTTCCGGCTGGCCCTGCAAGGCGGCGACGAGGCCGGCCGACACCTCGCCGACGCCATCGGTCTGTTCCGCTGTCTGCTCGCGCCGACCGAACCCCGTCAGCCCCAGGCTCTCGTCGGCCTGGGTAGCTGTTTGCTCGTCCGCGCTCGCCTGGCCCGGCAGCACGCCGCTGCCGAGGAGGCCCTCGCCGTTCTGGAAGACTGCCTCAAGGCCCAGCCGGAGGAGAAACTCGGCCACGCGGCGCGGCGATTACTTCACCGCGCGCGGCTACTCGAGTGGCAGTTGTTGCCGGGACCGATGGAGCAACAACAATCCGATCCGCCGCCCGGTGAGCCGGAAAAGGAGTCGGGGCCGAAGGAGAAGAAGCCAGAAACCAGGCCGGGCGAGAAAGACCCCGACGGCATGAAGAAAGCCGGCAGCACGAAGCCGACACCGGTCGATGATCCCAACGGTCAGGCGAAGGAGGAGAAGGGCGGTCCTCCGGGCAGTCGGCCCGGTGAGGGAAGCCCGCCGGTCGTCTCCGATCGCGACCCGCTGCCGCCGGCTCTGAACCCGGCGGAGGCCGTCCACCGACTGCGGGCGGCGACCCGTCTGATCCAGGCCGAGCAAAAGGCGTTTCGCAAGAGTCTGGCCCGTCCCGCCGCCGAGGGAGTGCCCGACTGGTGAACCGTGCCGTCCTCCTCGTCGTGCTGCTTCTTCCGACCGTCTCCCGCGCGGGTGGCGATCTGGTGTCGGTGCGCATTCCGCTCGCCGGTCGGCCGGAGAACTTTAGCGGAGCGAGCGGCCGGTTCGTGCTGGAGACAGAGGTCCAGCCGGACGCCGTCGCCGTCGAGGAGCCGTGTATCCTGCGCGTCTACATCACCGCGACCGGGCCGGTCGTCGCGCCGCCGGAACAGCTCGTCCTCAGCGAGTCGCTGTACGCCGATTTTCACGTCGAGGAACTCGGTCTGTTCCCTTCGATGAGCGAGACGGTTCGAGCGGCCACGCTGTTCGGCCTCGGCAGCGCGAACAGTGATCCGCTCCTGAGCCTGGCCGGCACGATGCCGCCGCGTTCTTGGGAGTTCCGCTACCGACTTCGGCCGAAACGCGAGACCGTGGACGAGATCCCCGACATCGCCTTCTGCTTCCACGATCCGTTCCTGATGACGGCGTCCCGACCGTTCATGGTCGAGTACGCCGACCCGCTGCCTTTCCGGGTCCTGAAGCCGCAGCCATACCAGACGCCACGACTGACCGGGGCCGAGCCGCTCTTCGCCTGGCTGCCCGGTCTGTCCCTCGATCGGACGAACTCGCCGACGCTGCCGGGACCGCTCGCGCTCACGCTCCTGGCACTGCTGCCGATCGTCGGCTGCCTGGTCTGGTATCGCGTCTGGCAGCGGCTCTATCCCGACGATGCCCACCAGGCGACGATCCGTCGCAGCAGGGCGGCCCGGATCGCGCTGGCGGATCTGGCTCGCCTCCGTACGCCGCTCGATCGGCCGGCCGCCACCCGGGCCGCGGGAGTGCTGGCCCGCTACCTGCGCGAACGGTTCGACCTGCCGCCGGGCGAGCCGACCCCGATCGAGGTCGCCGACCACCTCCGCCAGCGCGGCCTGTCGGACTCTCAGGGCCAGGGTGTCCACGATCTGCTCGCCCGCCTTGATGCGCACCGCTTCGGCACGCCCGCCCCGGAACCGGACGATCTCGTCGCGGCCCTGCGACGGCGCATCCTCGCCCTGGAGGAGGAATCATGCCAGCCGTCGTCCTGATGCTGCTGCTCGCCGCTGTTGACGTGAGCGATGCCGATCTGCTGGCCCGGGCCGAGGCGTCCTTCCAGGCTGCCGTCGCCGCTCGTGACGATGGCCCGAAGGCCCGGCCTCATCTGCGGGCCGCGATCCAGGACCTGGAGACGCTCCAGGAACACGGCGTCCGCAACGCCCGGCTGTCGCTCCAGCTCGGGAACGCTCGCCTGCTCGCCGACGACCTCGCCGGGGCGATCCTCGCCTATCACGAGGGCCTCGCCCTTTCGCCTGGCGATCGCTCTCTGCGTGAGGCTCTGGACCAGGCCCGGTCGCGGATCGCCTACCCGGCCGGCGGCTTCGCCCATCCGCCCGTGGACGATCTACCGCCCTGGCTACCGCAGCCCAGCCCGATGACGCTTCTGCTCGCGACCGTGGCCGTGTTCGCGTTCGGCTGTGTCGCTCTGACGCGCTGGCGCATGACGACGGCGCGAACCTGGCTGCTCGCGGGGATCGTCGGCCTCGTCATCACGATGGTCGGCGTGGTGGTCATCGTCCTGCAAGAGCGTCACCGGGCGAGCGAGGGGCCGCTGGTCGTGATCGCCGCCGAGGACGTGCTGCTGCGCCGCGGCGACGGCCTGACCTATCCGCCGCGCTACTCGACGCCGCTGCCGCGCGGCACGGAGGCACGTCTCCGCCGGGAGCGCGGCGACTGGCTTCAGATCCAGCTCGCCGGCGGCGAGATCGGTTGGGTGCCGCGATCGCTGACCCGTCAGGGATGACGGCTCACCGCAGAATCGTAG
>CAYYJM010000095.1:0-21179 GCA_964471755.1 uncultured Alcaligenaceae bacterium | reverse complement strand
CACCGTCGGCGGCAAACTCAAGGGCATCCTCACGCGCCGCGACCTGCGTTTCCTCCAGGACAACAACCAGCGCATCTCCGAGGTCATGACCCGCGACAATCTGGTCGTCGCTCCGGAAAATACGACGCTCGAAGCGGCCGAGCGGATTTTGACGGAAAATAAGGTCGAGAAACTCCTGCTGGTGGACGATACCTATACCCTGAAGGGGCTGATCACCATCAAGGACATCGACAAGCTGCAGAGCTTTCCCAATGCCTGCAAGGACGAACGCGGCCGGCTCCGCGTCGGGGCCGCCATCAGCGTCCACGATTATGAGCGGGCCGAGTCGCTCATCCGCGCTGGCGTCGATGTCCTCGTGGTCGATTCGGCCCACGGCCATTCACGCAATGTCATCGAAACGGTGCGCGAACTGAAGAAGCGGTTCGCCATCGAGGTCATCGCCGGAAACGTGGCGACCGCCGAGGGGGCCCAGGCTCTGGTCGAGGCCGGGGCGGATGGGGTCAAGGTGGGGATCGGTCCGGGCTGCTTGAGCGCAGGGACGCGAGTACTCATGGCGAACGGGACTTACAAGAACATCGAAGATGTGCGCGCCGGCGACCGCGTCATCAACATGCACGGCCAACCGGTCACGGTGGTCAAGGCGTGGTGTACCGGGATGCGGGAGGTCATGGCGGTACGGCATTCGGCCTCAGCCCGTGAGACGTTCGTGACACCCGATCACCGCTATTACGTCGGTGACCTGAACACCACCAGTCGTGCGACCATCGAGGCTGGCGGCTACGCTGTCATGCTGGCCCGGCCGACCCGGCTGGGTACGTCCAAGATCGGCTGGAAGGAGGTCGGTACGCTGGACCGGGATGTCCCGTTGCTGCCGGGCCAGATCGCCTTCGAGCTGCCGGACAGCTTCGTCATCCATCTGGAAGATTTCGCCGTCCGCAAGCGGAAGCAACTGGCTCGGTATCGTACCGAGATCCAGCCGTCCTACGACCTCGGCTACGTGTTTGGCACATTCCTCGGAGATGGCACGGCTTTTCGAGCTGCGGCGCGGAACTCCGAGATCGGACGGGTCACCTGGGCCTTCGGAGCCAGGGAAGAGGACACTGCGGCAAAACTACTGCGGTGTCTGGAGGCGGTCAGCGGCGTCCAGGGCAAGCGGGCGGAGAATGGAAAGTGTATCCACATCCATCTGTATTCTCTCCAGTGGGCCCGCCTGTTCTGGGAGTTCGGGAAGCGGCAGGAGAAGCATCTGCCCGCACGCTATCTGTGCGCCGATCGGGATTACCTGCGTGGGCTGTTCGACGGTCTGGTCGATAGTGACGGCCATGTGGCCGCGGACGGTCGGATCGGCTTTCGCAATACGTCGGTGGCCCTGACCGAACTGTTCAACGTCCTCTGTCAGATGCTGGAGGGAAGTTTCCCGGAGTCACGAACCGAGAAGGCCTCGGCCGGCGGCCTGCTCGGCACCGAGACCGACCGCTGTCGGGAGAGTTACAAATCCCGACTGAACGTGAGCCACCGCAAGCGACACACCGGTGATTATCAGGTCGTCAAGTTGATGGAAACGCGCCGGCTCGACCTCGTCGTTCCTGTTTACGACATCGAGGTCGATTGCCCGACGCATAGTTTCATCGCGGACAACGCGATCGTCCATAATTCGATTTGCACCACGAGAATTATCTCCGGCGTGGGCGTGCCGCAGATCACCGCGATCAACGAGGCGGTCAAGGCCCTGGAAGGCACGGGCGTGCCGGTCATCGGCGACGGCGGTATTCGCTACTCCGGTGACATCACCAAGGCACTGGCGGCTGGCGCTCATTGCGTGATGCTGGGTAGCCTGCTGGCCGGCCTGGCGGAGAGCCCCGGCCAGGTCATTCTCTACAAGGGTCGCAGTTTCAAGACGTATCGCGGGATGGGCTCACTGGGTGCGATGATGGCCGGCTCCAAGGATCGCTACCGGCAGGATGAGAAGGCCGGACGGGACAAGCTCGTCCCCGAGGGCGTCGAGGGGCGGGTTCCGTACAAGGGACCGCTGGCTCCGTTCATCCATCAGCTGGTCGGCGGTCTACGAGCTGGCATGGGGTATTGTGGAACGCGGAATATCGAGGAGCTGCGGACCCGGACGCGATTCATCCAGGTCAGCGCGGCGACGGTGCAGGAGAACCATCCGCATGACATCGCCATCACACAGGAAGCGCCCAATTACTCGTCGCGGGCGGATCACAGTCCCAGCGATGGCCCGTGATCTCCTGCTCGGCCTGGTCGTCCTGACGGTCCTGACTCCAGCCGCATGGGGTCAGTCCGGCCTGCCAGCACGACCCGGCTCATACTCGGGCACTCCCTTGCAGCCGGGCGGACGTGCCCTCGCCCAGCCGGCACTGATGTTCCCGGCGCAATCTCTGAGTGCCAGTTCCCAGGCGACCACACCGGTCCAGGTGCGTCCGCCGGTTCCGGCGTCGCAGCCACCGGCTCCGGTTCCGGCCCAGAGGGTGCCGGCGTCCGCGCTGCAGCCGGTCAACTACATCCTGCCCGCGCCGCCGGCCGTCACCCGGCCGGTCGCCCGGATCGTGACTCCGTTGCCTCCGACCGCGATGCCGGAACCGGTAGCCCTTCAGCAGATGGACCGGCCCGGACGTCGGGAGCGAGACGCCGAGGAGACGAACAAACCACGGGAAACCGAGGTGTCCGTCGAGATCCCCGGCAAGCAGCGGATCTTCGGCCGGCTCGACACGGAGTCGGCCTTGCAAGAACGGATTCGCCAGGAGAAGCGCGATCGGTCGCCGGCGGAGCGGAACATCACCTTCCCCGACGAGGTGACGCTCGACACCGAGCCCTATCCGGGTCGAATGTGGCCGCAGCAGTTTCTCTACGTGGAGCCGAACTACCTGATCTACAAGCGGCTCTACTTCGAGGAGCGCAACAGCGAGCGCTACGGCTGGGATCTGGGTCCGCTGTCGCCGTTCGTGTCGGCGGGCTACTTCTACCGCGACGTGATTCTGTTCCCGTACCGATGCGGCATCGACATCTGCCGGCATCACGAGACGAACGCCGGCTTCTGTCTGCCAGGCGATCCGGTGCCGTACAATCTGTATCCGCTCGAACGCAGCTACACGGCCTCGGCCACCAGCACGGCGACGTTGCTGATCCTGCTGGCGGCGTTCCCCTGAGCGGGTCAGAGTCTGGGGCAGACGTCATCGTGACGCCAGGATGTGCATGATGTCGCCATCCTGCACGATGTACGTCTTGCCCTCCAGCCGGTAGACGCCCTGCGACTTCGCCTCCTTCATCGAGCCCACGCGTACGAAGTCCTCGTAACCGACGACCTCGGCCCGGACGAAGCGATCGGCCAGGTCGGTGTGGATCTGCGAGGCTCCGATCACCGCGTCGGCTCCCGCCGGGATGGTCCACGCCCGGCATTCATCCTCGCCGACGGTGAAGAAGACCTGCTGTCCCATCGCGGTGAAGATCCGCCGGACCATCTCGTCGCGGACGAAGCCGGTCAGACCGTAGCCCGACATCATCTCGATGCGATCCGCCTCGGGCAGGTCGGCGAGGTCCAGTTCCAGCTTGGCCGGAGCGGCGAGCGCGTTCGGAGCCAGGGCCAGCAGGTCGGCCGGTAGCGGTTTGCCGACCAGGTCGTCACCACAGTTGACGAGGACCAGTTCCGGCTTCAGCGTCAGCAGTTGGAAGCTGCGGATCGCCTTCTCCTCCTCCGGCTTCATGTCCACGGAAGAGACCGGCTGGCCCGTCTCGTAGGCGGTGTTGAGGCGTTCGAGCAGGGCCAGTTCCGCCTCGTCGATCTCCTTCTGCTTGGCCGGTCGCGGCTTCTTCAACTGGTCCTTCAACTTCGAGATGCGATTGCCGACGATCTCCAGGTCGGCGAAGACGATCTCCTCGCGGAAACGTCGCAGCTGGCCAGCCAGGTCACCCTCGCTGTAGCCGTTGAGAACGACGAGCAGGCCGCCCGACTCGCGCAGGATGCCGAGTCGGCGGGGATTGTCGCGCCGTTCGGTCGGCATCAGGCCGGGCGTGTCGAGAAAGTCGAGTGTCGTCGGCGTCGTCTTCTTCGGCTTGAACAGGCCCGACAGATAGTCGAGCCGGGCGTCCGGGATGCGCGCGACGCCGGTTTGGCCCTGAAGGGCCTTGCCCGGATCGGGCTGGACGCCGGTCAGCCACTGAAAGACGGTACTCTTGCCGGCACCGGCATAACCGACAATTCCGACCTTGAACGCTGGCATGCTCTTCGTCCTGCATCGTGAAGGAACCCGCTGTTCACTATACTGCCGGAGAGGAAGGACGTCACCACGGGGCAGCTGAGGCCGAGATCCGTGAGCGAACACTGGATGCGACCGTTGCGACTGGCCCTGAGTCGCGACGACTTCGACGAGTTGCCACGCCATCCGGCCTACCGCTACGAGTACGTCAATGGCGAGGTGCTGATCACGCCGAATCCGCGCTTCTACCATTGCCGGCTCGACCTGGAGTCCGGCCCGGCCGACGATGGCCGAACCCGGCCCTGGCCGGGTCTGGTGCGGCCTCTGCGCGAAGACGACTGGAACGACCTGCCGGAACTGTTCGCTCTCTGCTTCCGCGCGATCGAACCGTTCGCCGGGCTCAACGCGATCGGAGCCCTGCACGCCGGCCGGATGGCCCTCCTCCAGACGCGCGAGGGCGGCGATGGCCCGCTCATCCCGGCCGGGTGTCTGGTCGCCGAGACGGCCGACGGCCTGATCGGGGCGGCCCTGACGACGCTGCTGCCGCTGGGCGACGTGACCGCCGAGACCGGCTTCTTCTGGCGGGATCCACCCCCCGAGGAGGTGGTCGCCAGTCGGCACGGTCGGCCTCATCTGACGTGGATCTTCGTTCGGCCGCTGGACGTGGCTCGCGGCGTCGGTTCCGCCCTGCTCCTGGCGGTCTGCCGAGAACTGCGGACGGCCGGCTTCAACGAGTTGATCAGTACCTTCCTCGAGGGCAACACCGCGTCGATGCTCTGGCACTGGCGGTTGGGCTTCGCGTTATTGCAGCATCCGGAGTCGTGTCGGCGGCTCCTCATTTAGCCGCCGGCAAGCCGGCGGCTAAATGAAGAGGGCAACTCGGCCTGGACTCTCGTCGGCGTTTTCCGCACAATCGTGGCAGTCTTTCAAGCGGCGATCGAGGGAGAATGATGCGACTCGCCTGGAACCTGTTCAAGTACCTGCTCGCCTTCGGCCTGCTGGCCTGGGTGATCACGAGTAACTGGGACCCGCCGGCCGGCAACGGCCTCAAGCACATCTACGAGCGACACTTCGTCCAGGGCGTGCCGATCGCTTACGGCTTCTTCCTGCTGGCGATCCTGCTCACTGCCGTGGCCGTCTCGACCAGCTTCGTCCGCTGGTACATTCTCGTGCGGGCTCTGGATCTGCCGTTCACGGTCTTCTCGGCCTTCCGCCTCGGCATGGTCGGCTTCTTCTTCAACACGTTCCTGCCCGGCTCCGTCGGCGGTGACATCGTCAAGGCAGCCGGGATCGCCCGGCAGCAGAGCCGACGAGCGGCCGCTGTCTCGACCGTGCTGATGGATCGCGGCATCGCCCTCTGGGGCCTGCTCTGGCTCGTCGTCTTGGCCTGTCTGGTCTGCCAGACCTTCGGCCTGGCCAGTGATACGGCCGCTCCGATCGTGGGCACCATCTTCCGCATCTCGTCGGTCCTGCTGCTCGTCTCGGTCCTGGTCTGGATCGGCCTGGGTTTTCTGCCGACCTCGCGGGCCGAGATCTTTCGCGGTCGGCTCGAATGGATTCCGAAGCTCGGCGGAGCCCTCGGCGAACTCTGGTGGGCCGTCTGGGTCTACCGGCAACGACCGAAGGCCGTCTTCCTCGCGATGGGGCTGGCGTGGATCGCTCAGGTCTGCTACTGCCTGGTCATCTTCTGCACCGCCTCGACGATCTGGGACGGCTCCGAGCATCTGCCGAGCCTGGCCGAGCATTTCATGATCGTGCCGATCGGGCTGACGATCGAGGCGCTGCCGCTCTTTCCGGGCGGAGCCGGCATCGGCGAGGCGGGCTTCGGCGGCCTGTACCACCTGTTCGGCTCCGTGGCCGCGCTGGGTGTCCTGGCGGCGCTGCTGCGTCGGCTCATCCACTGGGGTCTGGGTCTGGGCGGTTACCTGGTCTACCTGCAGATGAAGGCCGACCTGCCCAGCAGAGAGGAGCCGGCCACCAGCGAGACGCCGGAATTGCAGCCGGCATCGTCAGGGCTGACACCTTGAGTCATTTCGGCCCGGCCGCGCGCACGTCCGGCGTCACCTGCGATTCGTAGATGGCGAACTCGGCCCGGAAGCGTGCGGCCAACTGCCTCGCGGCCTGGTCGTAGCGCGTCGGGTCGGACCACGTTCGACGCGGTTGCAGCAACTCGGCGGACACGTCCGGGGCAGCGGTCGGGATCGGCAGGCCGAAGATCGGGTCCGGTTGACAGGGGACCGTGTCGAGGACGCCACTCAGGGCGGCACGCACCAGCGACCGCGTCGCGTCCAGGGGAAAACGCCGGGCCTGACCGGCAGGGCCGCCTGTCCAGCCGGTGTTCACCAGCCAGACGACACTGCGATGGCGCTGAAGCCGCTCGGCCAGGAGACGCGAGTAAACGCTGGCCGGTCGCGGCAGGAACGGGGCCGCGAAACAGGTCGAGAAGGTCGCCATCGGCGTCGTCACCTCGGCTTCGGTGCCGGCCACCTTGGCCGTGTAGCCGAGCAGGAACTGATACAGGGCCTGGGCCGGCGTCAGCCGGCTTAACGGCGGCAGCACACCGAACGCATCGCAGGTCAGGAACAGAATGCTCTTCGGATGGCCGCCCTGCCCCGACAGCTCGGCATGATCGATGTATTCGACCGGATAGGCGGCCCGCGTATTCTCGGTCAGGCTCTCGTCATCGTAGTTCGCGACGTACGTCGTGGGATCCAGGACGACGTTCTCCAGGACGCTGCCGAAGCGCAGGGCGTTCCAGATCTGTGGTTCCCCTTCGCGTGACAGGCGGATCGTCTTGGCGTAGCAGCCGGTATCGGACCAGCCGTGTTCGTCGTCGCCGATCAGACGGCGATCCGGATCGGCCGACAGGGTCGTCTTGCCGGTGCCGGACAGGCCGAAGAACAGGGCCGACTGACCGTCGGAGCCGAGGTTCGCGGCGCAGTGCATCGGCAAGACGCCGCGATCGGGCAGCAGATAGTTCAGGAGCGAGAAGACGCCCTTCTTGATCTCGCCAGCGTAGCGGGTGCCACCGATGAGGATCATCCGTCGGGCCAGGTTCAGGACGATGAACGTTTCGGAGCGTGTACCATCACGGGCCGGGTCGGCCTCCAGGCCCGGCACGGCCAGAATGGTGACGCCGGGCAGGATCGGCCGCGGATCGGCCGGGCGGAGCGCGCCCGACGGCAGGATGGCCGGACGAAACAGGCAGCGTGCGAAGAGGGCGATCCAGGCATCCTCGCCGATGACGCGAACGGGCAGACCGTGGGCCGGATCGGCGCAGGCGGAGGCGTCCTCGACGAAGACCGGTCGGCCCTGAAGATAGGCGACGCACTTGGCCAGAAGCCGATCGAAGGCGGCGGCCGTCATCGACTGATTGACGGCACCCCAGTCGATCACGCCCTCGCGACCCGACTCGGCTACGAGATAGCGATCCTTCGGGCTCCGACCGGTGTGCTTGCCGGTACGGACGGTCAACGCCCCACTGGCGCTGAGGCAGCCCTCACCGCGGAACAGGGCCGATTCGATCAGACGCGCAATGGGCATCTGATAATGCACCGGCCCGAAGCGGCGAAGACCCGGTACGCCCAGGTCGGCGGGAAGGACGTCGGTGGTGCCCATCGGTTGCAATCCTCTCCTGAAGTTCCACTCGAGAGAGCGGAACGGCGACCGATCTGATAGGATGCCCATTATACCTTCGTGGAAGCAACCCGGCGAGAGGAGCTGCCCGAACGATGAACGATGAACGATGAACGATGAATCAAGCAAAACACCGAGGCGAGCAGGTCGATCCCTCTCACGTCCTGCATTCCATTCATCGTTCATCGTTTATCATTCATCGTTCGGGTGGTTCTTCCGTCTTGTGAGCGAGACTCTGCCATGCACTGGCTGCAAACCGAGTACATCTTGAAGGGTCTGTTTCTGGCATTGCTCCTGGTCGCCGCCCTGTTACAGGGGATGGACCCGCCGGCGCATTACGCCGATACGCTGCTTCCGGTCAATCTCGGCATGCTGGCCGGCCTGGGAGTCGGTCTGGTTCTCGGAGCGATTCTCAAGCTCGTGCAGGGCTATCGGCCCGGCGGCCTGGCTCCCTTTCTGCTGTTCATTTTGCTCGAGTGTCCGACCCTGATCTATCTCGGTTTGCTCGGCGGTCTGCTCGGCGGCATCTTCGTCATGCTCGGCGGCACGTTCGAGCGGCTGACGGAGGAGAATCAGCGTCTGGTGACGATCCTCCTGGCTGGCGGGGCCGGGCTCGGGTTCGTCATGGGCATTCTGCCTCGGGTGCGGCAGCGCAATTACCGCATCACCCTCATCCTGCTCCTGGCGGCGGCCCTGGTGGCCGGTGGCGTCTACGGCTACAACCACCTCGCCGGTGATCGTCTCCAGGATGGCACCCTGTTCGCGTACCAGGTCCTGCTCGGGGTGCCGTTCTTCTACCTGCTGACGTTCGCCGGGCAGGAGGAGGAAACCGAGGTCGAGATCGGCGCGATCTGCGCCGCCCTGGGCATCTCGCTGTGGATTCTCTGGAAGGATCAGCCGAACCTGCGATCGACGGCCCTGGTCGGTCCCCTGGCCCTGTACGTCCTCTACACCTTCTACATCCTGCCCGGTCTGCGCGTGTCGAAGCACGCCTTTCGCGGTTTCAGCTACTCGCGTGTCGGCCGGTATCGTCAGGCTCTGCTGGCGTTCCGACGAGCGTTGCAGCTCGATCCGACCAACAGTCTGGCTCGCGATGGCTTCTGGGCCGTCCACAAGGCTCTTGATCTGACCACGCTCGACCGCGATCCGGCCCTGCTGGCGCTGGTGGATTTCGACCTGTGCATGGAACGCGCCGGGAGCCTGCTCGTCAACGGCAAGCCGACGCCGAAGCAACTCGACGAGGCCCTGCGCCTGCTGGAACTGGTGCTGAGTCAACGGCCGCAACTCCGCCCGACTTACGACTACTGGCGTGCCGTCGCCTCGACACATCAGGGCAACCTCGATGACGCCTGCGACCGCCTGACACGGATCATCGATCCGGCCACCTACGGAGCGACCAGCGCGGCCCGGCAGCGGACGCTGATGCCGGCCTGGCAGCTGGCTCTGCTGCTGCATCCGACGCTGAAACAGCGCGTGGGCGAGCCGCAACTGGCGATTCCGGGCCGACGCATGGAGGCGATCGCCGCCGTCGAACGTCTCTACGCCGAGTCGCCCGACGATCCGGGCGCCCGCCAGCTGAAGCAGGCCCTGTATCGCGATCTGCACGAGGCGGACTACCTGGCCGCCCTGCCGAAGGGCGAGATGGCCATCAAGGAGTTCGACCACGACTACGCCCGCCACCTGGGCACGCAGCGGATCACCACGGCCGACCAGTGGTCGCACGGAGCGGAGTTCCTGCGGATCGCCGCGCGCGGGCTGCCGTTACAGGCCGTCGGCATGTACGTCGAGATCGCCAAGGCGCTCGACCGCGCGGAGCGCGGCGACGAGGCCCGCCTCTACTTCGAGCGGGCCCGGAACATCGGCCGGGAGATCGGCGTCAAGAACCTGCCGGAGGACCAGCAGCGCGTCTACTTCGCGACGGTCAAGTATCTCGGCGAACTGGCCCTGCACCACGGCGAGGTGGACGCCGCCATCGAGAACTACAAGCTGTACACCGAGTCCCCCTCGTCCGGCGTCGAGACGCTGCGGACGCTGGCGGAGCTGTACGAGAAGAAGGGCGACATCCTGTCGGCCATCCGCGCGACCGACGCAGCCCTGATCTACAACAGCAAGGATGCGGACCTGCTCGACAAGAAGGACCGCTACTACTACTCGCTGCCGGTCGAGGTGCTGCGCGAACGGGTCGAGGACGTGCGGAAGTGGTTCGACGCGACGTACTGCGTGCAGAAGGCGAAGACGATCCTGGAAGGGCCGCTGGCCCAGGATCTGGAGTGGCTCGACGTGGCCCGGCACCTATCCGAGTTGGCGAGCATCGTCAATCCGAAGAACGTCGGTGCGATGCTGGTGCAGGCGCGGATTCTGCTGCGGTACGGTGAGCGTGACCGGTCCATCGCAGTGCTGGAGGAGGCGCGGGCGAACCGGCCGAAGAGCTGGCTCAGTGGCGACGAGGAGGACGCCTGGCACGTCGCGCAGCAGATCCTGGGCGATCTGTACATGGAGATCGGTCGTCCGGACGCGGCGGTGCCGTGCTATCAGGATTTTCTCAAGAGCCACCGCGCCGGGGCGAAGACGCATCTGAAGATCGCCCAGGCCTGGGAGCAACTCGGCGAGACGGGCAAGGCGATCAAGGCGTACAAGCAGGTGACGGCCTACGAGGGCAATCCCCTGGCGAGCGAGGCCTACGACGCCCTGCACCGGCTCGGCGCGTGAGGCGAACCGGCCCGTTCACTCGGCGAAGAGGCCATCGACGTACTGGACCGGATCGAACGGTTCCAGGTCGTCGAGCTTCTCGCCGACGCCGATGAACTTGACCGGCAGGGCGAGCTTCTTCTTGATCGCGAAGATGGCTCCGCCCTTGGCCGTCCCGTCGAGCTTGGTCAGGATGATGCCCGTACACTGGACCGTCTTCTTGAACTGCTCGGCCTGGACGATGGCGTTCTGACCATTGGTGCCGTCCAGGACGAGCAACACCTCATGCGGCGCACCGGGAATCTGGCGCGTGACGATGCGGTGGATCTTCTCCAGCTCGCGCATCAGGTGCGCCTGGGTGTGCAGCCGACCGGCCGTATCGACGATCAGGATGTCGATGCCGCGCGACTTCGCCCGCTCGCAGGCATCATGGGCGACGGCAGCGGGATCGGCTCCGGACTGAGCCTTGACGATCTCGCAGCCGATGCGCTCGGCCCAGGTACTCAACTGCTCGACGGCGGCCGCACGGAAGGTGTCGCAGGCGGCGACGAGAACCTTCTTGCCCTCGTCCTTGTAGCGCTTGGCGAGCTTGGCGATCGACGTGGTCTTGCCGCTACCGTTGACGCCAGCGACAAGCAGAACGGTCGGGCCGGTCGCGGCGAGGTTGACTTCACGTCCCTCGGAGGTCACCAGTTCGACGAGGCGAGCCTTGACGAAGGCGGCGACATCTTCGCCGACCTCGCGATCCTGAAAAGCCTTGCGGACGCCCTCGACGATCTCGCTGGTCGCCTCGGTGCCGACGTCGGCGAGGTAGAGGCGCTTTTCCAGCTCGGCGAGGAAGTCCTTATCGACCCGGCCCTTCCAGGAGAAGAGCGAGGCGATGCTGGCGAACATGGCCCGGGTGGCCCGCAAGCCCGCCTTGATCTTCTCATAGAGCGCACGAAAGACCATGCCGCACCTCATCGCGTGGCGAATTTCCCCAGAAAGGACGGCCAAAGCCGTCCCTCTCGTGGTGATTTTAGAGGCGAGCCGCGGAATTCGCCAGCCGGGTCGTGGAGCGCGTCAGGATTCGGCGCTGCCGCCGTGGATCTGGAAGCCAAACCAGTCGAGATCGACCTCCTCGGCTCGCTCGTCGGTATCGGAGGGGCCGCCGCGTTCGATGCCGACGCGCAGGAAGCCCCACAGCGAGGCGCGTTCGCCGAGATGGTCGTAGCCGTTGGTGTCGGTGTCGGCTTCCAGAACCCAGCGCCAGGCCCGGCGTTCGCTGCCCGGCTCGGCGTCTTCCTGCCAGCCCTTCAGAACACGCTCGACGGCAGTGAACGCCGCCCGGGCCGTCTTCGAGTCGGTCAGCAAGACGCGCCATTCGTCGGCCTGCTTCTCGAAGCGCACGTCAGGCAGGTTCTTGACGGCGTCGAAGGCACGGTGTTCCAGGGCACTGGCGCGCCAGGGCGAGAAGAGATAGAACGTCAGAGACGGGGTGTGGAACGACAAACCGTAGAAGTCCAGACGCATGGCAGCCCTTCTTTCGCAGCCGGGCCGGCGGGGCAAATCCCCGGCGAAACCCGATATCTCCATCATGGTGCCAGAACGCCGGGTGTTCAAGCGCGCGTGTTACTCCTTCGGCAGCAGGCCCAGATGGACCACGGCCACGTCGCCCATGTAGTGGCTGATCCGCAGCCGGGCCGCCTCGGTCAGGTGCTGGCGTGTCTTCTTCGCATCGCCGGTGATCTCGGCGTACAGGCCCAGGTAGAGGTGCGCGTAGAACAGTTGGCGATCACGCAGCGCCGCCGGTGGATTGCCGGCCGTCGCCGCCGCGAGAACGTCCTGTGGCTTCGCCTTGCCCTGGAACAGGTCGTAGACCGCCATCATCGGCACCCGACCATCCTTGCCGATCTTGAGTACCTCCGTCCGCGCCTTCTCGACGCCGACGAGGCGAGCGTTGCACAGGAAGTGCCAGACGGCGTTCTCGACATCGTTGGTATCGACCGCCTCGTAGCCGCGGAACTGATCCCGACCGGCCTCGAACTTGCCGGCGTAGTACAGACTGATGCCGCGTCGCCAGTGACCGTTCGCCTCCTTGGGTCGGAGCTTCAGGAAGCGATCGAAGTCGGCGACGGACTCGGCGATCTTGCCGCGTTTGAACTGCTCCGATCCGCGAGCGTCGTACGCCTCGGCGTTGTCTGGCTCCAGCTTCAGCAGGGCGGTGTAGTCGGCGACGGCCTCGCCGGGCCGTTTCAGGGTGGCGTGCAGGCGGGCCCGCAGGGCCAGGGCCGGCACGATCTTCGCGTCGAGGGCCAGCACCTGACTGCACAGCTTCACCGCCGGCTCGAGGCGTCCGTCCGCGGCGGCCTGACGAGCCTCCGCAAGCAGGTCCTTCGCTGACGGGCCTTCCGCCGCCAGCAGCAGCGGCACGACTACCAGAACCAGCCATCGACTGCGGGACATCGCGGTTCCTCCGGGGAGCGGGTTCGATCCGGCCGTGCTGTCGTTGTAGCGAATTCGGCCATCCGCTAGACTACCGCCATGAGTACGCCATCGGAAGCCCCAACCTACGATCCGGCGACGGCCTATCACGAGGCGGGTCACGCCGTCATCGCCCTGCTGCTGGGCCGGCCGGTGCATGCCGTCAGCGTGCTGCCGACGCGCGATCACCTCGGCGTCTGTCAGTTTCGCAACCCGGTCTTTCGGCCCTCGGAGGACTGGATCGAGCGTGAGGTACTCATCTCGCTGGCCGGCCTCGCCGCCGAGGCGCGGCACACCGGCAGTTACCAGTTCGACGAGGCGTCGCGCGATCTGTCCTACGTTCGCAAGCTGCTCGTCCAGCGGGCCGGCGAACGTCGTGCCGAGCGGCTGGAACGGCGGATGCTGGCCAAGGTGGAGCATCTGCTGGCCCGGGAGGGCACCTGGCGGGCCGTCGAGTTGCTCGTCGAGGCTCTGCTCCAGCAGGGCGAGATCAGCGGCCGCACGGCCCGACATCTCTTCGACCGGGCCACGGTGGCGGATTGACTCCCTCTCGCCGGTCAGACGAAGACCATCCAGGTGAGCGATCCGCGCTGCGGACCACAGGGGCGACAGTAATACTTGCCCCGAGACGGCCGACGATGACGCTGATAGAGCTTGGCACAGGCAGGACACTTGGCCTGGTAGCGGCCGGCCGGCATCGCCGCCTTGCCGCAGCGACGCGGCACGGCTCCGATCTCCAGACACTTCGCCTGCCAGACCTCGTCATGCCCGTGCCCCTCACCGACGAGCGCATGGGCGATCTCGTGCAGGAGCGTGTCGTGGATCTCCGCCACCGGGTTCCGCGCCACGAAGTAGGCGGACAACTCGATGCGGCGATCCTGGTAGCGGCACAGGCCCATGGCGGTCTTGCGACGGTTCCAGGCGAAGGTCCACCCGGTCAGGCCGTGGTGGGTCAGCAGAGCCTGAGCGTAGTCAGCGACCGTCTCGAAGGCATTGCTCTCGGGCAGAGGCGGCACGGTCATGCGGGTGTCTCCAGAGTGTGGGAGGGTCCTTCATTCTATCGGCCAACCGGCCTCGGGCGTGTACGGTTCGCTCAATCATCGACGACGTCTTCCAGTCGGCCGATGGCGACGATCTCGTCCCGACGGATGAGCAGACGCTTCCGGTTGCGCTTGATGCCGGTGCTGACCGACTCGGCGACGTAGTTTTCGCGCGTCGTCTCGGTGTCGCGCAGGTCGTGAAAGTCGGCGTTCTTCAGTTCCAGGAAAGCGTCGTCGAAACGAATGAGCGTGCCGAGGCAGACGTAGCTGCTGCGCAGGTCGATGACGATCTTCTGGTGGAGCAACTCGTTGAGCATGGCCGACTCCTGACGGCGGTTCACCCCTCCGGGATTGTAGGGCCGTGCGGGGGGCTGGCCGAGCCTCTACAATGGTCGTATTGTACGTCAGGCACGCGGAGTGTTGCGCATGGCCACGGTAGCGGAAATGATCGTCGCCCAGCCGGAGGACCTGCGCCCCTGCCTGGAGCATCTCGCGACTGCCCCGGCCCTGGGGTTGGATACCGAGTTCGTCGGCGAAGATACCTACACGCCGCAGCTCTGCCTGATTCAGATCGCCACGCGCGAGCGGCTCTACCTGATCGATCCGCTGTCGGTCGGCGATCTGTCGGAGTTCTGGCGTGTCCTGCTCGACCCGGCTCGCGTCGTCGTCGTGCATGCCGGCCGCGAGGAGGTGCGTCTGTGCAAGCACCACGGCGGAGCCATACCGGCGAACCTGTTTGATCTACAGATCGCCGCCGGCCTGATCGGTCGGCCCTATCCGCTCAGTCACGGGTCGCTGGTGCATCAACTGCTCCACGTCCAGTTGCCCAAGGGCGAGACGCTGACGGAATGGCGACGCCGACCGCTGACGGCCAACCAGATCCGCTACGCCTACGACGATGTCCGCTGCCTGCTGGCGGCGTGGGACCACATCCGGAGTGGCCTGCAATCACTGGGCCGGGAAGACTGGGCACGCGAGGAGTTTGGCCGCCTGTCGATCGCCGCGGCACCGACCGAGGTGAGCAACGAGAAGTGGCGTAAACTTCGCGGTCTGGGTTCCCTCGATCGTCGTCGCCTGGCCGCAGTGCGGGCCCTGTTCGAGTGGCGTGAGAAGCAGGCGGCGACGACGAATCGGCCGGCACGTTCGCTGGTGCGAGATGACCTGATCGTCGAGATTGCCCGGCGCGGGGCGGTACGCGAGGCGGACCTGCAAACGATGCGCGGCCTGGCCCGACGTGACCTGGAGGCGATCGTCCATGTCGTCGAGGGGGCGCGGGCGCTGCCGGCGGAGGAATGGCCCACGTCGCAGGGGCGCGAGCAGGATCCGCCGCAGGTGGCCCTGCTGGCGAACATCCTCGGCGCGGTGCTGACCGACCTGTGTCTGCGTCGCCACCTGGCCGGAAACCTGGTCGCCAGCAGTGCCGACATCAAGGCCCTGGTCCGGGCCCGACTGACCGAACCGGGCGCGGCCGACGAGTCGATCCTGACGCACGGCTGGCGGGCGGCGCATCTGCTCCCGGACTTGCAGGCGATCCTCGATGGACGCACGACGTTACGCATCGGGAACGCATCGGCTGAGGCACCGCTGGAGTACGGGAACGCGTGAAGGTGAACATGAGTGATGTGGTCTTCCAGCGTTGTATCAATCCCGACTGCGGCACCACCTGCGCCGTGGACGAGACGGCCTTTGTCTGCCCGAAATGCGGCAGTCTGCTCGACGTCGCCTACGACTGGGACCGAGTCCGGCCGCCACGTTCCCTGGCGGAGTTCGAGGCGAAGTGGGCCGAGCGCAGCAATCCGCTCAACTTCTCCGGCGTGTGGCGTTTCCGACAACTGCTGCCGTTCGCGCCGGACGAGCGCATCCCGACCATCGGCGAGGGGCAGACGATCCTGCAACAGGCCGATGCCGTGGGCAGCTACGTCGGCATGCAGCCAGGTCGGCTCTACCTGCAATACGAGGGGATGAACCCCTCGGGCAGCTTCAAGGACAACGGCATGACAGCGGCCTTCGCTCATGCCCGGCTCGTCGGCGCTCGCCGGGCCGCCTGTGCCAGCACCGGCAACACCAGTGCCTCGCTGGCCGTCTACTGCTCGGCGACGAATCTGATGCGTGCGGTCATCTTCATCGGCAGCGGCAAGATCGCCTACGGCAAGCTGGCCCAGGCTCTCGACCATGGGGCGCTCACGGTGCAGATCGCCGGCGACTTCGACGACGCCATGCAGCGCGTCCAGCAGGTCGCCCGACGTCTGGGCATCTACCTGGTCAACAGCATCAATCCGTTTCGTCTCGAAGGTCAGAAGACGGTCATGTACCGCATCCTGGAGGCGCTGCGCTGGGAACCGCCGGACTGGATCGTCGTGCCAGGCGGCAATCTCGGCAACGTCAGCGCCTTCGGCAAGGCGTTCATGGAACTGCTCGAACTCGGCCTGCTGACGCGGGTGCCGCGACTGGCGGTCATCAACGCGGCCGGGGCCAGTACGTTCTACCATCTCCACGAACGGCACCGTCTGCGCTGGAACGGCGGCCGACCGGATCAGGAGGTCATCGCGGCGTACTATCGCGGACTCGACGCGGAGGGCTTGCGGGCGAGTACGATCGCCAGTGCCATCGAGATCAATCGACCGGTCAACCTGGCCAAGGCGCTGCGAGCCCTGGAACGCTGCGGCGGTTGCGTCCGTGAGGCGACTGATACGGAGATCCTCGACGCCAAGGCCAAGGTCGGAGCCGGCGGCCTGGGCTGCGAGCCGGCTTCGGCCGCGAGCGTGGCCGGGGCGCGAAAACTGCGTCTGGAAGGGATCATCGGTCCCGACGAGCGCGTGGTATGCGTGCTGACTGGGCACCAGTTGAAGGACCCGGATGCGACCGTGGCGTATCACAGTTCCGACCCGGAGATGTTCGAGAAGGTGCTGGGCAAACGCGGCGTTCGGCGAGCGAGTTTCGCCAATCGCGCCGTGCAGGTGCCGAACGACCTCGAGGAGATCATCCGGGCAATTGAGGTGTATTCGTAGAACTGGGGATCGACCATGAAGACGCGAATCGCGATCAACGGAGCAGCGGGTCGCATGGGGCAGCGACTGGTCGCTCTGGGCCACGAGGACGCCGGCCTGCACGTCGTGGCGGCCCTGGAGTCGCCCGCCTGCCCTGCCCTGGGTCGGGATGCCGGCGAGGTGGCCGGCATCGGAGCCATCGGCGTGCCCCTGACGAAGGAACTGCCGCTGGCGACGCCGGTCGATGCCCTCATCGATTTCTCGGCCCATGAAGGAACGACCGCCCTGCTGACACTGTGCCGACAGCGGAAACTGCCCGTGGTGATCGCCACCACGGGGCACTCGGCCGCGCAGAAGGAAGAGATCGCCACGGCCAGCCACGAGGTGGCCATCCTGTTCGCTCCGAACCTGAGCCTGGTCGTCAACGTCCTGTTCCACCTGACACGGCTGACTGCGAAACTGCTCAACGGTCGCGGCTACGATGTCGAGATCATCGAGCGGCACCACCGTCACAAGAAGGATTCGCCCAGCGGCACGGCCCTGCACTTCGCCCGGATCGTCCAGGCGGAGATGGGCCAGACGACGATGCGTCATGGTCGCGAGGGTCTGGTCGGCGAGCGGCCGGCCGGCGAGATCGGCATTCATGCCGTGCGAGCCGGCGACAACGTCGGCGAACACACGATCATCTTCAGTGCCCTGGGCGAGACGCTCGAACTCGTTCACAAGGGCAGTTCCCGCGACAGTTACGCGCGCGGGGCGTTGCAGGCGGCGAAGTTCCTGGCGGGCAAGCCGGCCGGGTTGTACTCCATGGACGACGTTCTCGGCCTGTGATTGGGGGTCTGCCGCATGTCCTTCACCATCGGCCGGTATGACCATCCACAGGTCCAGGGCGACGTCAACCCGACGATCGTCGTCCTGGAGGACGACGCGGGCCATCGCGTCGAGATCTGGCCCGCGTTCGGCTTCAACACCTTCCGCTGGGTCGTGCCCGGCCCGGAAGAACATCCGCTGGAACTGCTCTACGCCGACCCGGCCCTGTTCACCGACGGTCGGCCTACGCGCAGCGGCATCCCGGTGCTGTTTCCGTTCCCCAACCGGATCGCCGCCGGCCGATTCATCTGGCGCGGCCAGACGTACGCCCTGCCGCTCAACGACCCGACGATGAAGAACGCGATCCACGGCTTTGCCTGCCGCAGTCCGTGGGAAGTGATCGACGAGGGGGCCGACTCCACGTCCGCGTGGGTGACCGGCCGGCATCGCTCGCGGAAGCCATCGGGCGAGTGGTGGCTGGCCCCCTGGCCGGCTGACTACGAACTGACACTGACCATCCGCCTGAGCGCGGATCGCCTGCGTCTGGAGGCGACCGTCACGGGACACGGCGATGCGCCGCTGCCGTTTGGCCTGGGCTACCACCCGTACTTTGCCGTGCCATTCGGGCCGGGCCTGGAGGCGTCGGAATGCCTGGTCCAGGTGCCGGCGGCGTCGTTGTGGGAACTGAAGGAGACGCTGCCGGCGGGCGAGGTCTACCCGGTCGATCCGGCTCGGGATCTGAATGCGCCCCGATCCTACGGTGAGCTGCACCTGGACGACATCCTGACGGACCTGCCCCGGATCGGCGAGACGGAGGCTGTCCACCTGCGCGGCCAGATCGTGGGCGGGCCGGGCTGCGTCCTCCAACTGCACGCCGACGCCAGCTTCCGCGATCTGGTCGTGTTCACGCCGCCGCATCGTCAGGCTTTCTGCATCGAACCCTACACCTGTCCCACGGACGCCGTCCACCTGTTCGAACGCGGCATCGAGTGCGGCTGGCGGACGCTGGCTCCGGAAGCGTCGGCAACGTTCGTCGTCGAGTTGCGCTTGCTGCGCGATGTCACCTTGCAGCCACTGCCGAGTAACGAGGTTGAATCATGAGACGACGGACCGGCAATCGGCCGTTGAGCCAGCGTGAAGTGCCCGAGGCGGTCGTCGAACGAGTCGAGGGGAAGACCGTGGTCGTCCTCGGTTCTCCGGCCGAGGTGGTCAATCTGCTCGGTAGCGTCCAGGTCGTCGATCCGGTCTGCTGGCAGGTCGATCTGTACCAGGCCGAGCGCGTGCGTGAGGAACTCGCTGCGGCCGGCCTGACCGCCACGGTGGTGACGACGCCGGACTTGTGGGATCTGCCGGCGGAGTTCCGGACGGCGATCTACATGCCGCCGAAGGCCGGCGAACGCGAGTTGAAAATCGACATGGTCGAGCAGGCGTTCCACGTCCTCGAACCAATGGGACGAATGGTGATCTGGTCGCCGTACGAGGGCGACATCTTCTTTCCGACCCTGGTGAAGAAGGTCTTCGGCAAGGTCCACACGAAGTTCACCGCGCCGTCGGGTGGCAAACCGGGTCGTGGCTCGGACACGATCCTCTGGGGAGCCCGCGACGGCGATCGGCCCCGGCGTCGCCATGAGATCACGTTTCAGAGCAAGATTCACGAGCGGCCATCGTGTCGCTTTATCTCCCGGCCCGGGACGTTTTCGTATGGCCGATTCGACGAGGGGGCGCGGGCCCTGGTCGAGGTGGCCGAGTTCACCGAAGGCCAGCGCGTTCTCGATCTTGGTTGTGGTTGTGGCACCAACGGCGTGTTCGCTGGCCAGGCGACCGGACGCACGGGGTTCGTTGGTTTCGTCGATTCCAACGTCCGGGCGATCGCACTGACCGAACTCAACGCGAAAGCCAACGGTGTCGAGCAGTTCCAGGCCGTGGCCAGCTGCACGGTCGAGGGCCTGGCGGAGAACAGTTTCGACGTGGTGCTGGCCAATCCGCCGTACTATGCCGGGGGAACGATCGCGCACCTGTTCATCGAACGCGGCAAGGCGATGCTGAAGACTCGCGGCCGGTTCTATCTGGTGACGCGCCAGCCGGCCGAGGTGTACGAGATGATGGAGCAGGCGTTCCGCCGGGTCGAGATCCTCATGCACCGGGGGTACAGTATCCTGGTCGCCTGAGAAGCCGTCGGGGGCTGGACTAGTTTTCGTCATCGGGCTTCGGCTAGACTGTCGAGGCTCGATTCACCCATGATGCCGCACCCTGACCCAACGATCTGTTCGAGTTCGCTGGCGGAGGCTGCGCATGAAAGTCCTGGTCACCGGAGCGGCGGGGTTCATCGGCTCGCACCTGTGTGAGTCGCTTCTCCAGCAGGGGCACACGGTCGTCGGCCTCGATGCCTTCATCCCGTACTATCCCCGACCGTTTAAGGAAGCGAACCTGGCCAGTCTGCGCACTCAGTCCGGTTTCACCTTCGCTCCGCGCGATCTGCGGACGGACGATCTGAGCGAACCGCTCGCGGGTATCGAGGCGGTCTTTCATCTCGCCGCGATGCCCGGCCTGGCCCGGAGCTGGACGGACTTCGATCTCTACTCCTCGTGCAACCTGCTCGGCACGCAGCGTCTTCTGGAGGCGGTGCGCGGCCTGCCGACTCTGCGCCGGTTCCTCTACGCCAGCACGTCGTCGGTCTACGGCAAATACGGTTCGGGCGATGAGCATCTGCCGACGCGCCCGATCTCGCCCTACGGCGTGACGAAGTTGGCCGCCGAGCATCTGTGCCGGTCGCATGCGGAGGAGCTGGATTTGCCGCTGGTGGTTCTGCGTTACTTCTCGGTCTATGGTCCGAGACAACGGCCGGACATGGGCTATCAGCGGTTCATCCAGGCGTTGCTTCTCGGTGAGCCGCTGACGATTTTCGGCGACGGTCAGCAGTCCCGCGGCAACACGTATGTTTCCGATTGTGTCGATGCGACGATCCAGGCGTTGGAAGCGCCGATCGGCGAGGTTTACAACATCGGTGGCGGCGAAACCGCGAGCGTCTGGGAGATCCTGGAGAAGTTGGAAAAGCTAACGGGTCGTCGGGCTATCATCCAACGTCAGCCGGCGCGACCGGGCGACCAGCGATTTACCGGAGCGGACACGAGCAAGTTCACGCGACATCTGGGCTGGAAGCCGCGTGTCTCCCTGGACGAGGGATTGAGCCGACAGGTAGCCTGGCAGCAGGGCCAACTGCGGCGTCAGGCGGCGTGACAGAATCGCCCTGGCGAGCGGCGCGGCGTCAGCCCGCCGGTTCTTCTCAGTCAAGAACCGGCGGGCTGACGCTCGCGGGAAGAACCGGCGGGCTGACGCTCGCGGGA
>CAYYJM010000094.1:21006-21290 GCA_964471755.1 uncultured Alcaligenaceae bacterium | reverse complement strand
AGAAGCTGAAGCAGATCCTCGTCGAGGATGTCGAGGGTCTCGGGGCGTACCTCGACGAGGAGGTGCGCAAGACGATGGAAGCGTACGTCGATCCGTGGCTGGAGCGTGACCAGCCGGCGTATCCGGGACAGTTCGAGGCGGCGCGGACGATTCCGTTACCGCTGGTGTGAAGTGTGTTGGCGAGCGGCGCGGCGTCAGCCCGCCGGTTGCTTTTCAGATAAGAACCGGCGGGCTAACGCTCGCGGGAAGAACCGGCGGGCTAACGCCGCCCCGCCCCCCCGCGG
>CAYYJM010000094.1:0-20996 GCA_964471755.1 uncultured Alcaligenaceae bacterium | reverse complement strand
CCGCTCGCCTGGAGAATACCGATGATCCCCCTGTGCCAAGTTGATGACATCCCCCCCGGCCTGGCCCGGACGTTCCAGGTCGGTGACGAGGTCGTCGCCGTCTTCCGCAACCGATCCGGCCGGGTCTTCGCGCTACAGAACCGCTGCCCGCACCGTGGCGGGCCACTCGCTGACGGCATGCTCGTCGGCGAGCAGGTCGTCTGTCCGCTGCACGCCTTCCGCTACCAGGGAGCGACCGGCGAGTGCGATCAGGCGGACACCTGCTCGCTGCGGACGTATCCGATCGCGGTTCACAACGGCGTCGTTCACCTGGGGGTGGCCGGCTGATGGTGTCGCTGCCGCTGGAGTCGATCCGGACGCACTGCCCGTACTGTGCCTACCAGTGCGGCGTCCTCATGGGCGATCCGTACGATGCCGAGGAGAATCGGGTCCAGGGCGATCCGCATTTCCCGGTCAACAACGGCCAGCTCTGCATCAAGGGCTGGACGGCCGGCGGTCTGCTGCGCCATCCGGCCCGCCTGACGACACCCCTGGTCCGCTCGGCCGGCGGCAAGCTCGAACCGACCGACTGGGACGATGCCCTCGATCGCATCGCGGCGATGCTCCGCGACCTGCGGACGGCCCACGGAGCCGACAGCGTCGCCGTCTTCGGCTCTGGATCGCTGACCAACGAGAAGGCTTACCTGCTCGGCAAGTTCGCCCGGCTCGCTCTCGGCACGAGCCACATCGACTACAACGGTCGTTACTGCATGGCCAGTGCCGCGGCGGCGAACAACCGGGCCTTCGGCATCGACCGCGGTCTCCCCTTTCCGGTCAGCGACATCGCCCGCGCGGACGTCGTCCTGCTGGTCGGCTCGAACGTCGCCGATACGCTGCCGCCGATCGTGCAGTGGTTTCAGAAGCAGAAGCAGGCCGGCGGCCGACTGATCGTCGCCGATCCACGCCGCACGCCGACGGCACGCTCGGCCGATCTATTCCTGCAACTGATGCCCGGCACCGATCTGATCCTGGCCAACGGTCTGCTCCACCTGGCCATCGAGGAAGGGCTGATCGACACGACGTTCATCGCCGGGCGGACGACCGGATTCGAGGCGGTGCGTCGGGCCGTGCTGACGTACACGCCGGAGGTCGTCGAGCGGGCCACGGGCATCGGCGAACCGATGCTGCGGCGAACGATCCGCTGGCTGGCCCAGGCCCCGGCGGCGATGATCCTCAGCGGTCGAGGAGCGGAGCAGCACAGCAAGGGCGTCGATACCGTCCTCGCCTTCATCAACCTGGCTCTGGCTCTCGGCAAGGTCGGCAAGCCGGCCAGCGGCTACGGCTGCCTGACCGGTCAGGGCAACGGCCAGGGTGGTCGCGAGCATGGCCAGAAGGCCGACCAGCTGCCAGGCTACCGCCTCATCGAGGTTCCGGAACACCGCGAGGCCGTCGCCCGGATCTGGGGCGTCGATCCGACCACACTGCCAGGCAAGGGCAAGAGCGCCTTCGAGTTGCTCGATTCCCTCGGTCCCGAAGGCGGCATCCGCGGACTGTTCGTGATGGGCTCGAACGTCGCCGTCGCGTCACCGGACGCGGGTCGGATTCAACGGCGTCTGCAAGGGCTCGACTTCCTCGTTGTCTGCGATGCGTTCCTGAACGAGACGTGCGAGACGGCCGACGTCGTCCTGCCGATCCTGCAATGGGCCGAGGAGGACGGCACGATGACGAACCTGGAGGGTCGTGTCGTCCGCCGACGTGTCGTCGTCCATCCGCCGGCCGGGCCACGGAGTGACCTGGAGATCCTGTGCGAGCTGGCCGCGCGGCTGGGGCACGCCGAGCGGTTCACCTACGCCAGCACTGAGGCCGTCTTCGACGAACTGCGCCGCGCCACGGCCGGGGCCATCGCCGACTACAGCGGCATCACCTACCGGCGAATCGATGCCGAGGACGGCGTCTTCTGGCCCTGTCCCGGCGCGGACCATCCGGGGACGCCACGACTGTTCGCCGAGCGGTTTCATCACGCCGACGGCCGGGCGCGGTTCCACGCCGTCGAACATCGTCCCGCTGGCGAGGAACCCGACGCCGAGTATCCGCTCCGCTTCACGACGGGCCGATATCGCGAGCATTACAACTCCGGAGCCCAGACGCGCCGGCTCGAACGACTGCGCAAGGTGAGCGATCTACCCCGGTTGCAGATCCATCCGCGCCTGGCCCGACGATACGCCATCAGTGCCGGCTCGCGCGTCGTCCTGGAGAGTCGGCGTGGTCGGGCCGAGTTCGTCGCCGAGCTGGATGTATCGATCCGGCCGGACACGGTCTTCGTCCCCTTCCACTGGGGCGGCAAGATGGCCGCCAACCTGCTGACCAACCCCGTTCTCGATCCCATCAGCCGCATGCCGGAGTTCAAGCTCGCCGCCGTGCGAGTCGCCCGCGTGCTGTCGATCCGTGAGGTGAACTCATGAGCCGCAAGCGACTGGCGATCATCGGCAACGGCATGGCGACGGGCCGGCTCCTGGACGACCTCCTGCGCCGCGACGCTGGACGGTCGTACGAGATCACCGTCTACGGCGAGGAGCCACACGGCAGCTACAACCGCATTCTGCTCGGCCGCGTCCTCGGTGGTGGCGACGCCGACGCGATCACGCTCAAACCGCGGGAATGGTACGCCGAGCGCGGCGTCGGCTTCCATCCGGCGACGCGCGTCGAGACGCTCAACCCAGCCTTCCGTCTGCTGACTGATGCGACCGGCCATTCGCACAACTACGACGTCTGCGTCCTGGCCACTGGCAGTGTGCCGGTCGTCCCGCCGATCGAGGGGCTGCACGCTCCTGACGGCGGTCGCAAGGCCGGTGTCTTCGCCTTCCGCACGATCGAGGATTGCGAGCAAATCCGGGCGCAGACACGGCCGGCGAGCAGTGCCGTCGTCGTGGGCGGCGGCCTGCTCGGACTCGAGGCCGCCCGGGGATTGTGTGATCTCGGCATGCACGTCACCGTCGTCCACCTGATGGACACGCTGATGAACACGCAGCTCGACCGGATCGGCGGCGATCTGCTGCGCAAGACGATCGAGCAGTCCGGCATCTTCATCCGCACGGGTGTCTCGGTGCAGGCTCTCGTCGGCGAGTCGGCCGTGACGGGCGTTCGCCTGACCGACGGCAAGGAGTTGCCGACGGACCTGGTCGTCTTCGCCTGTGGCATCCGGCCGCGCGTCGAACTGGCGAAGGGAGCTGGCGTGCCGGTCGGTCGTGGCGTCCTGGTCAACGACCGGCTCATGACGCAGGTGCCGGGCATCTATGCGCTGGGCGAGTGTGCCGAACACGCGGGCCAGGTCTACGGCACGGTTCAGCCGATCTGGGAGCAGAGTGCCGTCCTGGCCGACGTGCTGACGGCGGCCAATCCGCAGGCCCGCTATCGCGGCTCGAAGCTGTACGCTCGCCTGAAGGTGGCCGGCCTGGAGGTAGCGAGCATGGGTCGAGTCGAACCGGAACGGCCGGACGATGAGGTGGTTCAGATCGTCGAGGAGCGGCGCGGGACGTATCGCAAGCTGATCGTCCGCGACGACCAGGTCGTCGGGGCGATCCTGCTCGGACCAGGCACGGCGGCCGATGCTGCGTCGCTGGTGCAGATCTACGACCAGGGGACGCCGCTGCCGGAGAACCGATTGGAAGTGTTCTGCTCGGGCTCACTGGCCGGTGGCGATCCGGAGGTCTGCAACTGTCATCATGTCAAGGAATCGACGCTTCTGGAGTCGATCGGCCGGGGTTGCACGACGTTGGCCAGTCTGTCGCAGGAGACGCGAGCCGGCACCGGCTGCGGCTCGTGCCGGGGCCAGCTGGCGAACCTGATCCTGCGCAACGGCGTGGCCGTCGGTTAGACGAGCCCCAGTGCCAAGGCCAGGCGAGCCCCCCACGAAAGTGGGGGGAGATCCCTCGTGGCAGACTCCCCCCACTTTCGTGGGGGGCTCGCCTTCTCTCTCGCCGGATATCCGGGAGACGCTATCAATGACGAAAGAGTCGTCATCTCGGTGAAACCGACTCGACGGGAGGCGTGACATGAGTGGACCACTCGACGGACGGCGAATCGCCCTGGCGGAAGGCCGACAGATGGAGGAACTGGCCCGCCTGCTCGATCGTGAAGGGGCCAGCCCAGTCAGTGTGCCGATGTTCGCCATCCTCGACGCATCGGACCCGACCCCGGTGCGGGCCTGGCTCGCCGAACTCTACGCCGACCACTTCGCCTACGTCGTCTTCCTGACCGGCGAGGGCGTCCGCCGACTGGGCTCCGTGGCCGAAATCGCAGGTGATGCCGAGGCATTCCGCGCCGCCCTGGCCCGCACCCGCAAGGTGACGCGCGGCCCCAAGCCGATGCTCGCCCTGCGCGAACTCGGCCTGGCTCCCGACCGGGTCGCCGAGTCACCGACGACCGATGGCGTCATCGCCACGCTGGGGAAAGAGGATCTGACCGGAGCCATCGTCGGCGTGCAACTCTACGCTCCGGACAACCCGAAGCTGCTGGAGTTCCTCGCCGCCGCCGGAGCGACGGCCCAAACCGTGCTGCCGTACGTCTACGCCCCGGCGTCGGACGCGGCCCGGGTGATCGAGTTGATTCGTGAACTGGCGGCGGGACGAATCGATTGCCTGGTCTTCACCAGCTCGGCTCAACTCGATCGGCTCCAGGAGGTGGCCAAGGAAGCCGGTCTGGAAGCGGAATTGCGTCAGGGCTGCGAACGGACGGCCATCGCCTCGGTCGGCCCGACGATGACCGAGACGTTGACGACCGCCGGCGTGCGCGTTGACATCCAGCCGGCTCAGGGCTTCGTGATGAAGAACCTCGTGCAGCACATCCGCCGACACTTCCAGCCCGATCCGGAGGAATGAAGCGACTATTCGCTTCCGGCGTCACTCCTTCCTCGTCGGTTTGTCCTCGCCGGTGTCAGTCCACTGTCTACCGATCTGGTCGAGCGATGCTGGCTGGGAGACGTTCGGCACGGCCAAACCGAGTTCCCTGACACGTCGGGCCCGGACGGCCTCGGTCGAGACGCCGAGTTCCCGGTCGCGAGTGGCGACGGTCTTCGGATCGGCCTGGCCGTCGCCGGTCAGGGCCCAGATGAGCAGCGGGTCGCCCAGGGGCACGGCCGTGGTCGGATCGGGCCAGGTGTGCCAGGTCTTGCCCCAGGTCGTCAGGATCAGCTTCATGAAGGCGGCCTCGTCCTCGGACTTCATTTCCGGTGCGACCAGACCGCCGGAGAGTACCTCGTAGGTATGCGGGTGCCAGTACCTCTTCTCCTCGATTGGCAGCTTGCGATAGACAGCGTCGGAGACGATGTACTCGACGCCGATCAACTTGGCGGCCGGGCCGGTGGTGTCGAAGAGGATGCACTGGAAGAGTTTCTCGCCGTCGTGGCCGCTGCTGTGGGCGACGCAGTAGTGCTGAGTGATGAACTGAAGTCTGGGATCCTTCTTGGCGACGTGGATGCCGCAGAAGTGGGCGAACGGCCCGGAGACGGGTGTCGGCTTCGCGGCCGGAGCCTTCGGGTCATGGTTGGCGGCCTCGGACGATTCCGGGCTCAAGATCAAGCTGCCCCCGGTCAGGCCGAGCAGGGCCATGAGTTCACGACGATCCATGCGTTACCCCCGTGGAGAAGTGAGCAGAAATCCGGAGGCAGGAGCGCCTCCGGCGCTGCAAGTTCCACTCTACACGGAGCGATGTGACGCTACAAGATTCCGGAGTTACGCCGACTTGCGGTTCTCGGCGTGACGGCGACGCAATTCCTCCTCCGAGACGTCCTCGACGTGCGTGCCGATGAACCAGACATTGCCGGCCGGATCGATCACGCCGCCGCTGCGATCGCCGTACCAGTGCGTGGTCGGCTCGTACAGTGTCGTCGCTCCGGCGGCGAGGGCGGCCTGGTACGTCGCGTCACAGTCCGCCACGTAGACGTAGATCGACGACTGCGTCGGCTTCCACTGACCGCAGGCTTCGCCGAGCATGATCTTCGAGTTGCCGATTTCCAACTCGGCGTGCCCGACGCCGCCGGCCGGGTTCTCCATCACGCGGAGAACCTTCGCGCCGAAGACGGCGACCAGGAACTCGATGATCTTCGACCCGGGCGGCACCATCAGGTACGGCGTGATGCTGTGGTAGCCTTCGGGAATCGGTTTCACGGACATTGCGAACCTCCTTCGCTGGGACAGTGAATGGAGGTATACCACAGATCCGGACGAGTGGGAAAGGTCGGTTACGCTTCCCGAGGCGGGGTTCATTCTTCCGCTGCCGTCGCGGCCGAGTCAACTTTCCCGGTGGCAAACTCGTCTATGGAGGTAGGCTTCCTCGGGTGGATCGCCGTAGTTGCGACCAAATGTAGGGTGGGCGGGAGCGCCACCGACGCCAGATCGTCCCGGAAGGCCGGAACAGCGCAGGCCCACCGATGCTCCGACGGGAGCGCAGCGACACCGCAGATGCCTTTCTAATCGGTGTCGCTGCGCTCCCGTCGGAGCATCGGTGGGCCTGCGCTGGGGCGGGCCTCGGGGTGGATCAGGCCATCGTGGCGCTTCGGCCCACCCTACACTTGGCCGCAACTAAAGAAGATGTACCCGGCGTCCTCCGGCCGGTTGCAGTATGCTGGAGGGCGAATCAACATCGCCTGGAGAGAGGTTGACATGCGCACCGCCAGCTGGCTTGCCGGATTGATCGTCCTTCTGCCGTCGTCGGCGTTCGCGGCCGAAGATACCGCCCTGGCTCGCGACGCGCTCGCCGTCTTCAAGACGCACTGCTACCGCTGCCACGGCCAGGATGGAGCCGTCGAGGGCGGTCTGAACTACATCCTCGACCGCGACAAGCTCATCGCTCGCAAGAAAATCGTGCCCGGTGCCATCGAGCAGTCACCAATCTATCGCCGCATGGCCGCCGGCAAGATGCCGCCGGCCGACGTGCAGCCCCGACCCTCACCGCAGGAGATCGACCTCGTCAAGCGCTGGATCGAGGCGGGCGCGCATCCGGCCGTGGTCAACAATCGCCGACTCGTCCACGAGGCCGAAGCGTACGAGTGGATGCTCGCTGACCTGGAGAAGTTCGATCGTCGCGGTCGCCGCTTCCTGCGCTACTTCACCCTCGTCCCGCTGGCCAACGCCGGAGCCGGGCCGGACGAGTTGCAGACGTACCGAAACGCGCTGGCCAAGCTGATCAACAGCCTCTCCTGGCATCCGAAGCTGACCAACCCGACGCCGATCGACCCGGAAGGTCTCGTCCTGCGGATCGACCTGCGCGACTACCTGTGGGACGCCAACCTCTGGAACCGCCTGCTCAACGAGTACCCCTACGGTCTGCTGCACGACACGGCGACGGCGAAGGCCGTCCTTGTCGGCACCGGGACGCGGATGCCGGCCGTGCGGGCGGACTGGTTCGTCGCCACGGCGTCGCGACCGCCGCTCTACTACGACCTGCTCCAGATCCCGAACAACCTCAGTGAACTGGAACGCCAGCTGCGCGTGGACGTGGCCCTCGACATTCAGCAGGAGCGTGTCGCCCGGGCCGGCTTCCTCGGCTCCGGCATCTCGCGGAACAACCGCATCCTCCAGCGCCACGACTCACAGACCGGAGCCTACTGGCGCAGCTACGACTTCGACGCCGTCCAGCAGAACCTCGTCGAGCGTGATCTGCTCCTGCCGGATCGACGGAACGTCTTCGCCTACCCGCTCGGGCCCGGCCTGACGGACAACACGTTTCTGCATGCCGGCGGCGAGGTCATCTTCGAGTTGCCCAACGGTCTGCACGGCTACGTCCTGATCAACGCCAACGATGTCCGCATCGACAAGGGACCGCAGCAGATCGTCAGCGACGCGAAGCGGCCAGATCGAGCCGTCGAGGTCGGCGTCTCGTGCATGGGCTGCCACATCAGCGGCATCCTGCCCAAGGATGACATGATCCGCGACCACGTCGGCAAGAACCCGAAGGCGTTCTCACGGGCCGACGCCGAGTTGATCCGCGCCCTGTACCCACCGAAGGACGTTCTCCGCGCCCGCATGGATGACGATGCCCGTCGCTATCAGAAGGCCCTGGCCGCGACTGGCAACAAGGTGTCAGCCAACGAGGTAATCCTGACGGTGACGAACCGCTACGAGGCGGACGTCGATCTACCGACGCTGGCCGCCGAGTTCGGTTTCGACCCGGCGGCGCTCCAGCCCCGACTGACCGGCGAGAGCGTGCTGGCGCGCAACCTCGGAGCCCTTCGCGTGGCCGGAGCGACGGTGCCACGGCAGGTCGTCGTTCAGGCGTTCGCCGACGTGGTCAAGGAGTTCCACCTCGGCACCGCCTTCCGACCGGGGAACGTCGGCCAGATTCTGCCGGACAACACGGGCGAGCTGGACCCACTGGAGGCGCAGTCGGCACCGGCCAACGCCGTCGCCTTCAGTCCCGGCGGCGAACTGGCGGCCTTCGCCAGCGCTGACAAGACGGTCGTCATCTACGACGTGGCCGCCCGGCGTGAGCTGCGCCGCTGCATCGGCCACACGGCGTCGGTCTGGGCGGTCGCCTTCAGTCCGGACGGCCGACGACTCCTCTCCGGCGGAGCCGACCGCATCGTGCGGCTCTGGGATGTCGAGACGGCCCGCGAACTGGGTCAGTTTGCCGGACACGCGGACCTGGTGACCAGCGTCGCCTTCAGCCCGAACGGTCGCTGGGCCATCTCGACCAGCCTCGACCACGAGGCGTACCGCTGGAACCTCCAGCGCGGCGGCCGGGACGAGGGTTTCCGCTTTCCCAACGGCCAGGACGGGGCGAAATACCTGGAGGCGACCGCCTTCTCGCCGGACGGCGATCGGCTCGCGGTTGCCACGTGCGGCGGCATCTTCATCCTGGAAGCGAAGACCGGCAAGGTTCTCCGGACGCTGACGAACACGGGCCTGGTTCGCTCGCTTGCCTTCAGTGACAGCGGCACGACACTGCTGACCGGCGGCGACGATCGGCTCGTCCGGTTGTGGAACGTCGAGAAGGGGACCGAGCTGAAGAAGTTCACCGGTCATCAGGGGCCGGTCATCGGCGTGGCACTGCGAGCCGATGGCAAGTACGTCGCCTCGGCCGGGGCGGACGCGACGGTTCGCCTCTGGGACGTGGCGAAGGGGGTCGAGGTGAAGACGTTCGGCCGACATGCCGAGTCGGTCGTCGCAGTGCAGTTCCTCGACGGCGGGATGAAGACCCTTTCGGCCAGCCGGGATGGCGTCGTCCTGCCGTGGGCTCTCGACAAACTGCTGACCGCCGCGACGACGACGAACGAGCCGTATCCGGGAACGCCCGGCACGGTGGTCCGGCCGGTCGTGCCGCCGGCGGGCGAACTCTACGCATCCGGCCGGCTGGAGGTCGGCGGTCTGGTGACGAACCTGCTCCTGTCGCCGAACGGCAAGTGGGGCTTCTATCTGAACGGGACGACGAACCAACTCGCTCGCATCGAGGTGGCGACCTTGCGGCGCGACACGGTCGTGGACCTGCCGACCGGCACCGAGGTCGTTCGCCTCAGTCCGGATGGCAAATCGCTCGTCGCGCTGGTGACGAAGGCTCCGGGCAAACTGATCGTTCTCGATCCGGCCACGCTGGCGGCGCGGCGCGAGATCCCAGTGACGAGCGCCGGCTACGACCTGGCCGTGGCCGACACACGGGCCTACGTCTCGGGCAACGACGACGGCTGGAGCGATGTGCGCGTTCTCGATCTGGCGTCGGGCAAATTGCTCAACCGACATGCGGGAGTCTGGACGCAGTCCCTGATCGGCCTGAGTGCCGACGGCAAGCGACTCTATCACTCCAGCCAGGGCGTGCAGCCGGGGACGCTGGAGGCGTTCTACCTGGCCGCACGACCGGAGCAGCAGGCTGGCACGGCGAAGGCGTCGCCGCCGGGCCGGCAGCCGCTCGGTGGCGAATTCTTCCTCAGCCCCGACGGCGGCCTGCTGGTCTTCCGCTCGGGCACTGTCCTGCGTCTGAACGGCGAACGCGAGCAGGACATGCGTTTCCAGACGGCCCTGCAGCCGTTCGTCCACGCGACGTTCGACGCGGAGCGCCGGCTTCTGTTCATCCTGAGCCGCGAGCAGACTCTCGACGTGTACAGCCTGCCGGACCTGAAGCTACGAGGGAGCAAGCGACTCGACCTGCTGGCGACGCAGGTCGCGGTGTCCGGGACGAGCGGCAAGATCCTGGTGGCGGGCGTCGATCCGCGGACACTGGCCGACCGGCCGCGCGGCAAGGGGTTGGGCGACCTGTTCGCGTTCGAGCTGGCGGATGTGATCGGCAAGTAGTGACGCCAGCCTGTCACTTCTTGATCTTGAACGCCACGCCGGCAGCTGCCTCGACGATCTCCTTGCCCTGGTGCGTGGCCTTGCCCTGGACGGTGATCGTCGCGTTGCCCACGGCGGCATTGCCCGCGACGACCAGGGGGAACTTGACCTCGGCTTGCCCCATCGGGATCGGTTTCGCCTCGGCCTTGACGTTGGCCGGCAGGCCGGTCACGGTCAGGGCGATCGCCTCCGAGAAGCCGGGACGGCGCGTGGCGGTGACGGTCACCTCGACGTTCTTGCCGGGCGTCGTCTCGGCCGGGTTGAGCGTCGTCTTGAGCGCGAACGGAGCCGGAGCCTGGACGAGCAGGCCGAACTGGCCCGTGAGACTTCGCGGCGGCAGCTGCAGGTTCGCCAGTTGGCCGCTCAGGGCTGCCCGTACGCTCACCACCTCGGTGATCGTCGCTCCGGCGACGGACGCCGTGCCGATGATGCGGAAGGTCGTGACGCCTCCGGCCAGATCGTCACCGGCCTTGATCGGCAGCATGACGAATGGCGGTGCCTTGCCGGCCGGCACCTTGACCTCGCCGGTCAGTCCCTTCGGGCCGACGACCTTGACCAGGATCTCACCCGGAGTGCCACGAGCGGCCACCTGGACCGGCACATTCAGCGTCCCACCCTGGCGGATCTCGAAGCGATCCAGGGCAACGCTCAGGTCGAAGCCGGCGTTGGCCGGGAGGATCGTCAGCCGATAGCTCTCGCTCGGGCCGCCCCAGTAGTGCAGATGCTCGGCCTGGACGACGAAGTCGCCATCGGCCGGCGGCGTGAACTCGACGCGTGCCCCCTTCTGCGGATCGCTCGCGGCGAGTTGCGCTCCCTTCAGATCCCGCACGGTGAGCAGCACCTCAGTCGGCGAACCGACCTCGGCCGTCTGCGTGTCGAGGACGAGTTTCTGGCCCTTCTTCGCGGCGAAGCGGAAGAAGTCCACGTCGCCGCGAACCTCGAAGCGGGCCGAGACGCCGGCGGGAACCGGAACCTTCGTCGCCTGGTCGGCCTTGTTGTTCGGCTCCTGCTCCACGACCTCGTCGATGTCCGACAGCGTCAGCCCGACCGGCCAGCCGTGCTGACCCGATGCCCCCTTCGGCGCGACGGCGACCTCTTCCAGGTAAGGATCAGTCGGCACGGTCACCTCGACGGGTGCCACCCCGACGACGGCCGGACCGGCGAAGCCGACGCTCACCTTGCTGCCGCGCCGGGCCGCGAGCGGAAAGGGGGTCGTCGCCAGGGGGAAGTCGCCGATGCGAAGGCGATAGTGGAAATCGTCGCCGCCCTTGAAGGCGACGTCGCGGATCTCGACGACGTACTCGCCGCCGTCCTTGAAGGTGTAGCGCAGGCAGGGATCGGTCTGCCGACCCGGAGCGTCGTTGCTGTGGCCGGCCGGCAGCTCATGTCCTCTGGCGTCGAACAGGGTCAGTTGCGGATCGAAGGCGCTGCCGAGGCGTCGGCCGAGAACCTCGAAACTGAGCGCGGCCCCGGCGGGAACCTGGAACTTGAAGTAGTCCCTGGCCTCGCTGGCAATCCGGCCGACGACGACGCAGGGGACCGATACCTTCATGGCCGACGTGAGGGCACCGTTCTTGCCGTCCTCGACGATCTGGGGCAGATCATCGACGCAGAAGAGGTGCAGGTTCGAGAGGCCCTGGCCGGTGGCGAGCCGAATCGCCTGGAAGCCGATCGGAGCATCCTTCGGGATCGCCAACTTCGCCAGGAGCCTGGCCGCGTCCTTGCCATTGGTCCCCTCGGTCGGGAAGGTGGCCTGGCCGCCGAAGTTGGTCCACAGAGCCTCGGGACCGGCGAGGTTGGTGCCGACGACCTGGACGTCCACGGTGGTGCCGCGTGTTCCGCCGACGGGAGCGGCCGACTTGATGGCGGGAGCCTTCGGATTCGGTTTCAGATCCGGCGGTTTCGGTTGACCGTGGCTCACTGGTCCGACCGGCATCAAGGTGATGCAGACCACGAGGACGACAAGCGGCGGGATGCGATGGCGGGAAAGCATGGTTCTTCTCGACGGAAGGTTCTGGCGAATCTTTTCGAGCGATGATACCGGCCGGCGTCGGAGGCGGGAAGGAAAAAGGCCGCAGGGATCGCGTCCACGGAATCAGGCGACACGGCTCGCCGCGTCGAGGGCGTGCCAGAACTCACGCAGGAAGTCTTCCGTGACACCAGGCAGGTCGCCGTAGGCGTAGACAGCCCGAGCGTAGAGGCTGGCCAGCTTCCGGATCATCTCGTCGAGATCCTCCTGCTCGGCGGCCAGGCGGTTGGCGTACTCCAGGGGCGTCTCATCCGGGCGGCGTTCGACGCCCTGCTCGCGGCCCCAGGCCTGGAGGGCCGCGAAGGTGTAGCGGACCTGCTCGCGAACGTCCATGCCCTCTGCCGCACCGGTCAGGAAGGGATCGGGATAGCTCCGGTAGGACCGCACCGGAGGCGGGACGGTGTCGGCCTCGCTCTCCGACTCCTCCGCTCCGCCGAAGAGATTGGCCCAGAAATTGGCCCACCAGTCGAGGAGCTTCCTGGCCCAGTCGGTGAAGTTGGCCAGGTAGCGCAGACCATTGCGCAGGAGCCAGATCAGGACGATCAGGCCGATCACGGCGAAGACGAGCCACTTGCCCCGGGGGCCGAGGTTTTGCATCAATTCCGTCAGCCGTCGGAGCGGCGACGAGCTGCCCGAACGGCTGGACTGGCCATTGTCCTTGCCGTTGTCGCCACCGCCCTTGGCGTCCTTCTTATCCTTGCCGCCGCCTCGGTCCTTCTCGTTTCCCTGATCCTTGCCGCGGTCCCTGTCCTTGCCGGGAGCGTCCTTGTCGCGTTCGTTACCGGGCTTGCCGTCTCGGTCCTTCTTGCCGGTGGGACGTTCGCCGTCCTTGCCCTTGCTGTCCTTGACGACTGCCCGGTCGGAGGCCTGGCGGTCGTCCTCCTCTTCCGAAGCGGCATTCTCGGCGAAGGTGGAGTAGCCTTCGGGACGCGGAACGATCGCCGTCACGGCGAGCAGGGCGACGATGAGGAGGGTGCCAACGAGCAGCCAGGCTCCGGCCATCGCCGAAGGCATCGTCAGCTTGCGCTGGCGGAGATACCGTCGTAGACCGAGGAAGCAGGTCGTCAGCAGCAGGCCAAGAGCGCAGGCGAGGTACAGAGCCAGGAGCCAGAAGGTGTACTCGCGTCGTTCGACCGCCCGGGGCGGGATGAAAGCCTGACCAAGACCGAACAGCGGCAGCGCGGCCAGCGAGAAGTAGACGACCCAGACGCCCGGCGTACGCTTCTTCTTGCTCTCTCGCACATACGAGACCCAGCGATCGAGCCAGCCCTGCTTCTTCGGACCCGGCTCGACGGCCCCGGCGGGAGTCACCATTCGCTGTTCGTGTTCGTCCAGACCGGAGGCTTCGAGCAGGCCGCGAGCATCGACGTCCATGCTGTCATCGATGTGGGTGCAGTCCCAGACGAGCCGGTAGGAACACCACCAGATGAGGGCGACGAGGAACAGATTGATGAGAGGAGCCTGTGCGGCGGCAGCTGCGTCGGGCGGGAACTGGGCGAAACGCAGGGCCCCGAGATAGGTGAGCAGACCGAGGATGCCGCCGTAGAGGTGGCCGCGTCCGTTCCCTTCGCCGGTGACGTTCATGCGGGCGGCGAGGACGGCCCCGAAGACGAAGAAGAACAGGATCCAGCGAAGGTTCGAGCCATACTGGCCGCGGTAGAAGACCTCCAGCAGAAAGAAGACGAGGCTGCCGACCAGGCCCATGATCAGGGCCGGGCTCAGGGCGATGACAATGTAGTCGGCGAGCGACGCCCGGGGTTTCTCGGCCATCCGCCCCTCTCGAAGGTGCCGGTTTCCCGATAGTTTATCCGCCTTCCAGGCTCTCGGCGACAGCAGCTCGCCCGAACGCGGAAGAGCAAGCCGGGTAGGGTTCGGTTCTCCGACGATCGACCGGAGAAATGCAACCACCCCGTCACGGCCCGATCATCGATCGAGCCATGACGGGGTGGTCAAGGTGCCAGGTCTTAGACGGCCGTGGTCGCCGTCTCTTCCGTCGCGTCTTTCCGTCGCCGCCGGGCCATCAGCAAGAAGGCCGGCAGAGCCAGCGTGGCCGCCAGGATGGCCGCCGGTTCCGGAATTACTTCCACGTCCGGCGTACCAGGGATGTTATTCTGGTGTTGGTGTTGGTGTTGGTTCTGGTGTTGGTTCTGGTTCTGGTTCACGTTGATGTTGATGGTCTGGTTCGGCTGGCCCGGCTGGCCCGGTTGCTGCTGCTGCTGTTGCTGCTGCTGCTCCCCTGCCTGCTGATTCGGAATCGGGACGACGTTGTTGCCGCCGCCACCATTCCCGAAGCCGCCACCCATCCCGCCGCCGAAGCCGCCGAAGCCACCGCCCGACATCCCCCCACCAGTGCCACCACCCATGCCACCGCCGAAGCCGGCAGTGCCACCCCCGAAGCCACCACCACCGCCTCGTTCACCCGCCGGTGGCATCGGCATTGGCAGCGGCGGCGCCAGTGGCGGCATGAGTGGCAGCGGCGGCGGCGGCGGCGGCGGAACCAGGCCGACCAGCGGCGGTTCCGGCGCGAAGCCAACCGGCGTCGGCACCGTCCCGTCCACCACGATGGCCGCACCAGCCACACCGACAGCACAGGCACCAACGCGCACACCATCAAAGGTCGGTGGCAGGTTGCTGGTAAAGCCGAACAACACCGAGCGCTGGCCCGGAATCAGCGGCGTGGTTAGCCAGTTCACCTGGAGCGCGGGATAGAGGTTCCCCGCCCGACCGGTGATCCCCACGCCGACCGCACCGCCAACACCGGCCCCGACACCGACCGCACCGCCCACGCCCAGCGCTGGCACCGGACTCGGCGCAAGTCCTGGAACAACGCCCAGCTGCGAGAACAATCCTGAGCCAGTCCCCGCGACGATCGGTCCAGCCGGTGCCCGTGGGCCTGTGCTCGGGTTGAGCCAATCGACCAGAGCGATCCCGCCGGCCAGTTCTCCGCGTACGCCAGCCAGTGGCGCGAACGGCATCGACGGCAGCAGCAGAACCGCCTCGGGGATCCGGGCGACGTCCTCGATCACGAGAAGCTCACCACCGGCCCGGTTGGTGCCACCCAGCGGCGACAATCCCAACTGGTACGCCTGCGGTGCCCGGAAGGCCGGAGCTAGCGGACGGTAGATGGCATCGGTCACGCTCGCATGCAGCACCGAGAGGGGGCGGAGGCCGGCGTTCCCAAAGGGCACCATGAAGCCGACACCCAGAGCCGGTTCTTCCGCGATGCCTCGCAGCTGGGCAAAGTGCCCCCACGAAGTGATGAACTCCGGCTCGACCAGCAAGCGGAAGTTCGCCTCCCGGACCTGGGCCTGACGCTTGCTGTCATTGACGATCTGGTAGACGTAAAGGTAGCGTGCCTCCGTATCGAGGCCGCGCGAAACAACGGCCGGGCCCGCTCCCTTGCCGGGAACAAACGTCTCGGTCAGGTTCTTCAGCCCGGTATTCCACGGATCCATGACCGTTCCGTGAAAGCGATCGTACACAGCATAGTAGACCGTGACGCCAGCGCCCGATTCAACGACGCCGCCAACGATCGGCCCCTGTTCCTTGGGCGGCGGCAGCGATCCGTCCTTGCCCGGACGAGTGTACCCCATCATGTCCGGCAGTGGGTCAGCCTGAGCCGAGGGGACCGTCAGGGAAGAAACCCCAAGGGCGACCACGAGCAGGGCCAACGACCGGCGGATTACCGCGTGCGGCAGATGCAATCTGGCTCGAAACATGTTCCAGCCCCAAGCAACGGTGAGTTTCGGAGCGAACCGTTAATCCTCCTGCGAGCCCCAGCCACGCGAGGCCCTACTCATCTTCATCTGCTCGCACGACGGGGTGCGGAGTCATTTCTTCACTGTACAACCGCCAAACAAGTAATGTCCAGCAAAATCTACCTATTCTTTCCAAACATCTCAAATTGACCAGGAATTGTCTACGGATTAACCCGTGGAACAAGACCTGTCAGTGGATAAATGTACGCCTGTGCCAGGGTGATCAGGCCGACGATGCAGGCCAGCAGGACGCTGTGCCAGATGACCGCCTTGAAGATGTCGGCCTCCTTGCCCAGCTGGTTCGTGGCCGCCGTGGCCACCACGATACTCTGGGCGTCGATCATCTTGCCCATGACGCCGCCGGTGCTGTTCGCCGTGCTGATCAGGACCTGGGCCTGGTCCAGGGCCAGGCCGTTCGGCGGGAAGACCCCGGCATTGTGGATCTGCGTCGCAGTGATCTTCTGGAGCGACCCGAACAGGGCGTTGGAGCCGGCATCGGTGCCGGTCAGGAAGACGCCCAGCCAGCCGAGCAGAGCGGCGAAGAACGGATACAGAAACCCCGTCGCCGCGAAGGCCACGCCGAGCGTCGCGTCCATGCCGGCGTAGCGCGTCAGGTAGCTCAGACCGATCATGATGGCGATCGTCGGGATCGGAATCTTCATCTGCACCGTCGTCTTCCAGAACACCCAGCGGATGTCGTTCCAGGACGTGCGGAACAGCAGCATCGACAGCAGCGCCGCCACGAACACGGCCGAGCCGGGAGCGGTCACCCAGGCGAAGTTGAACGTGGCCGGCTCCGGCTCCGGCGCGCCGATGGTGAGGTACGGATCACGAAAGACGGCTCCATCCAGGCCCGGGACAGAAAGAATGTAGTTGGTCTTCAGCGATCCGATGATGGGAACCGGACCATGTCCTTCCATCTGGCGGACGAAGCCGGACAGGAGCAGGGCGATCGACATGAGGATGAACGGCATCCAGGCGTAGAGAACCCGGCCGGTCGTCAGTGGCACCTCGGCGCTACCGGGCGGGCTCGCCTCCAGAAGGGCCGCCTCGTCGCCGTGGCGACCGCCGGGTGCCGCTGGCGATGGGGTGCCCGTCGGTGGTGGCGTGAAGCGCAACTCCTCGCGTGGCTTCCAGATCGCACAGAACCCGGCCGTGACCAGCAGGGAGAAGATGCCGCCGCCGATGTCGGTCATCGGCCAGAGTTCCAGGCCGGGAATCCACAGATGCGCCGTGGCGAAGAAATACTGGAACACCGCGAACGAGCCGCCGGCCACGAGCAGGGCGGGCCAGATGGCGAACGTCTGCCGCCAGCTACACATGAGCTTGACCATGTACGCCGGCACCAGCAGGGACAGGAACGGCAGCTGATGCCCGGCCATGACCGACAGCGTCTCGGCTGGCAGGTCAGTGACCCCGGCCAGGACGATGATCGGCGTGCCCAGGCCGCCGTAGGCAACCGGCGACGTGTTGGCGACCAGGCAGAGAACGGCGGCCTGGAACGGCGCGAAGCCGAGCCCGACGAGGATGGCTCCGCAGATGGCGACTGGCGTCCCGCCGCCGGCCGCCCCTTCCAGGAAGGCTCCGAAGGCGAAGGCAATCAGCAGGGCCTGGATGCGCGCATCGGCCGACAGGCTGGCCACGGAGCGCCGAACGATCTCGAACTGGCCCATGCGGACGGTGACGTTGTAGAGCAGCATCGCGTTGAACACGGTCCATCCGATCGGCAGCAGACCGAAGGCGATGCCCAGGAGAAAGGCCAGCACCGAGAAGCTGGCCGGCATCTGGAAGTAGAAGATGGCGATGGGAAAGGCGACCAGGGTCGCTCCGAGGCCGGCCCACGGAGCCAGCCAGCGACGAACCACCAGCAGATAGAACAGGGCCAGCACCGGCAGCACGGCCAGGAACGTGGAGAGCAGCGATGAGCCGTAGAACAGCCCGGCCATGGGGTCGAGATGTTGTTGATAGTGAGCCAGAAGCATGGCGAGCGTCCTCGGTGTGGTGCCGCACGAATGGGGCGATTCTACGGGCCGATTCCGTGCGGTACAAGCACTTGCATCGATGTCGGGCCGTGAAGATTCCGCTCGATCTACCCGGAACCGCCCGCGCCCATACTCTGTGCCAGAAAGGGGGACGCGAGCCATGAGCGAGACGAAGCTGGCGGGCAAGGTGGCACTGGTGACCGGGGCGTCGGCAGGCATCGGCCGGGCGACGGCTCTCGCGCTAGCCCGATCCGGCGCAGACGTCGCCCTGAACTATCTCGGCTACGACGACCAGGCCCAGAGTACTGCCCGCGAGATCCAGACCCTCGGCCGACGGGCCCGGCTCTGTCCGGTCGATGTCTCCGATCGGCTCGCCGTCGAGGCCATGATCGACGGCGTCGTCGCCGAGTGGGGCCGGCTCGACGTGCTGGTCACGGCCGCCGTCTACAGCGACCGCGACTACTTCTATCAGGCCGACCTCGCCGGCTTCGAGCGCACGATCAACGTCTCGATGTGGGGTGCCTTCTACGCCCTGCGCGCGGCCGCCAACGTGATGATCCGGCAAGGGCAGGGGGGCTCGGTCGTCGTCGTCTCGTCGCCGCATGCGAAGAACGCGGTGCCGAGCTGCATGGCCTACAACATGGCCAAGGCCGGCCTCGACCAGATGGCCCGGACGGCCGCCCTGGAACTGGCTCCACACAAGATCCGCGTCAACATCGTCTACCCCGGCTGGACCGACACGCCCGGTGAGCGGAAGTTCTTCAGCGAAGACGTGCTGCGAAACGCCTCGACGCAGTTGCCGCTCGGCCGGCTGGCCCGGCCGGAGGAGATCGCCCGAGGTGTCGTCTGGCTGTGCGAGCCGGACTCGGAGTACATCACCGGCTCGACCCTGTCGATCGACGGCGGATCGCAGCTCCCCTGGTGGTCCCGGCGTGGCACCGGCGAGTTCTGAAATGCGTGGCGAACGCGCCTCCCGGGTGGTCAGCATGCGAGCGTCATGGTAACATCGGGGCAGACCGATCACCCTGAGGATCGACCGATGAGCAAAGCCTGGAAAGCCAACGTCGAGGTGCGGGACAACGGCAGATATCCTTACACCCTCCAGCGTCTGGCCGAGGGTGCCTTCCGATTGCGGGCCGAGGTGCTGCTGGCGTCCGCGGTTCGTGGCGGGACGGCCCAGCGCTGGGTTCTCCGGCTCTCGATGCAACTGGCCGGCGACACGGGCTGGAGGACCATCACGCCGGGCGGCACCTGGAACACCGAGTTCTGGACGCTGTGCTGGCACTTCGAGCGCCAGTACTGGTATCTGGCATCGGCCACCGGCAATCAGCCGATTCGCCCGGACGAACAGTGGTCCGAGCGACTGTGGCGGTCCCTGGCGACGCACCTGGCCGAGACGCTCGACCTCGACCCCGAGTATCCGACGCTGGAGCCGGCCTGGCGTCGTTCCCGTCGTGATGACGATGGCGATGCGCCCGATCTGGGCGTCACCGGCGGCGCCTGGCAGGAACTGGAGCCCCGGCCGCGCAACCCAGACGAACCCGAGCCAGAGCCGGAGCGGTCGATCCCCGGCGAGGACGGTTTGCTGCTCGATGATGACATCCCGTTCTGAGACGACCCGGACGGTGGGCAGGCCCCCCGCTATACTGGCAGGGTGGATTCGGTTTCCTGTGCGCGTGGGGATCTCCGGAATGCGTCTTGCCGAACTGTTCGCCGCACGTCCGTTCGTGCTGTCTTTCGAGGTCTTTCCACCGAAGACGGAAAACGGTCGAGCCTCCCTCGCCGCCACGGTCGAGCGCCTGGCCGGCTACGATCCCGGCTTCGTCTCCTGCACCTACGGTGCCGGTGGCAGCACCCGCGGTCAGACGCTCGACATCGTCGAGAACATCCAGCAGCGGCACGGTCTGATCGGCACCGCCCACCTGACCTGTGTCGGCTCGACGGTCGAGGATCTCGTCGGCGTCCTGGAAGAAGCCGTTCAGCGCGGCGTGCGAAACATCATGGCCCTGCGCGGCGATCCCCCGAAGGACCAGGCCACGTTCACGCCGACGGCCGGTGGACTGCGCTTTGCCAGTGAACTGGTCGCTCTGATCCGGGCCCGCTTCCCGGAACTGGGCATTGGCGTCGCGGGTTACCCCGAAACGCATCAGGAGGCACCGTCGGCCGAGGTGGACCTGGTCAACCTCAAGACCAAGGTCGAGGCCGGGGCTGACGTCGTCTTCACCCAGCTCTTCTACGACAACGACGACTTCTACCGCTTTCGCGATCGCTGTCATGCCGCTGGCATCCGGGTACCGATCGTGCCAGGTATCCTGCCGATCATCAATTTCAAGCAGGTTCAGCGTCTCACGAAGCTGTGCAAGGCGGACATCCCGTCCGCCCTGGTCGAGCGGCTGGACGCGTGCGATCACGAGGACCGGGCCGCCCAGCAGGCGATCGGCGTCGCCTGGGCGACGGAGCAGTGTCTCGACCTGATCCGTCAGGGCGTGCCGGGCATCCACTTCTACGTCCTCAACCAGTGCGAGGCAGCCGAGCAGGTCTGGGACAATCTGAACCTGGCCCGGGTGCGATGACACCATTTAGCCCCCGGCTTGCCGGGGGTCTTCGTCAAGGCACCGCCGGCAAGCCGGCGGCTAAATGAAGAGGGCCCATCCCGATGAGCAGCACCCGACTGAGCGAGGTCCTTCAGCCACAGCTGGAGGACCTCAAGGCCAAGGGGCTCTACAAACGCGAACGCCAGATCCAGGGGCCGCAGGACGCCGACATCCGCGTCGGCGGCCAGGACGTGCTCAACTTCTGCGCCAACAACTACCTCGGCCTGGCCAACCATCCCGCCATCGTCGAGGCGGCCCATGACGGCCTGCGCCGCTACGGCTACGGCATGGCCTCGGTCCGCTTCATTTGCGGCACCCAGGACATCCACAAGAAC
>CAYYJM010000093.1:18767-21390 GCA_964471755.1 uncultured Alcaligenaceae bacterium | reverse complement strand
GTGTAGGTGCTGGTGCGCTTACTTCGCTCGGCCTGCGGCCTCGCTGCGTGCGCGGCTCTGACAAACTCCAGCCGAGCGAATGGCCGCTTGATCCATCGCGGGTGCCGCGGTACGATCGCCTCTAGATCGAGGACATCCTCCGGCGAGAATCCGCCATGATCACTGCCCGGGTGACTCTGACCGTCGTCCACGGCCCGCTGACGGGCCGAACGCTCGTCTTCACCGAACCCGACACCTGTCTGCTCGGCCGGGATCCCGACTGTCATCTCGTCGTCCCGGACGACCATGACCATCGCCGCGTTTCGCGGCATCAGTGTCGGCTCGAAATCAGTCCGCCGGCCATTCGCCTGCACGATCTTCAGAGCCGGAACGGCACGACGGTCAACAATCGTCTCGTCAGCATCCGGGCCGAGACGCCGGCCGGTCAGGTTCCCGGCACGCTCGATCTGCGCGACGGCGACGAGATCCACCTCGGAACCACGGTCCTGCGGGTCGGCATCACCTCGCCGGCCGAGAGCCCGCCGACGGAGCTTCAGGACGAGGGGAATCGGCCGGCCATCTGCGACCGCTGCTGGGTCGAGATCCCTGCCGGCCAGCGTGCCGCCAGCGCGGCCGGCGACGGCGTCCACATCTGCCCGGCCTGCCAGGGCCAGCGGGGACGGTCGGTCTGTCAGCGCTGCGGCGTACCGGTCCCGCCCATGCCGCTGCGACCGAGCGAGATCCTCTGCCCGGCCTGCTTGCGCGGTCAGTCGGCTCTGCCGGCATTGCCGTCGCCGCTGCCGCAGGTCGCCGGGCACGCCGTGCTGCGCGAACTGGGCAAGGGCGGCATGGGCGTCGTTTACCTGGCCCGCGAGGAGTCCAGCGGTCGCGAGGTCGCCCTCAAGGTCATGCTGCCGAGCATCGCCGTCCATCCCAGGGCTCGCGATCTGTTCCAGCGCGAAATGCAGGCCATTCGTCGGCTCGATCATCCGAACATCGTCCGCCTGATCGATACCGGCTGTTCCGGCGTCACGTTCTACTTCACGATGGAGTTCTGCGCGGGCGGCTCGGTGCGCGATCTGATCAAGGCGGGCGGCCCTCTTTCCGTCGCCGAGGCCATCGATCTGACCTTGCAGACGCTGACCGGCCTGGATCATGCGCACAACGTTCGCGGGGGGGATGGGGGGACTCCGGTCGCTGACGCGCACGGCGTCGTTCATCGCGATCTCAGCCCGGACAACCTCTTTCTGACTGCCAACGACCCCGAGCGGCGCTGCAAGATCGGCGACTTCGGCCTGGCCACGGCCGTTGATCGCGCCGGCCTGAGCGGCAGCACGCGAACCGGCTCGATGGGCGGCAAGCCGGCCTACGTCTGCCGACAGCAGGTTCGCGGCTACCGCCATGCCCGCCCCGAGGTCGATGTCTGGGCCGTCGCCGCGTGTCTGTACGCCATGCTGACCGGCTGTCCGCCGCGTGACTTTCCCGCTGGCCGAGATCCCTGGGCGATCGTCCTGGAGACTTCGCCGGTTCCGGTGCGTCAACGTCGGCCCGACGTGCCCGGCCCGCTGGCGGACCTGCTCGATCGGACTCTCGATGACACGGCCGCCCTCCGCTTCGGCACGGCCGCCGAACTTCGCCAGGCGCTGGCGACCACTTCCACGTCCGACCTTCTGGTGTAGAATAGGTGAGCGGCGCGACGTCAGTCCGCCGATGCTCCGAGACGTAGGGTGGGCGGGAGCGCCACCGACGCCCACTCGTCGCGGAAGGCGCCGTCCCAGCGCAGGCCCACCAATCCTCGCTCGGGAGCGCAGCGACACCGCAGATGCCTTCTTCTGATCGGTGTCGCTGCGCTCCCGTCGGAGCATCGGTGGGCCTGCGCTGGGACGGCCCGAGAAGCGGACTCGGTGGCGGTGGCGCTCCCGCCCACCCTACGTTTTGGCCGCAACCGTCCGCCGGTTTATCCGCCACCACTCGAAGTGGAAGCCAGCCATGTCCCTCCCACCCTTCGATGGTCTGCTCGTGCTGGACAAGCCGGCCGGCATCACCTCGCGGGATGCGGTCGATCGCGCTCTGACGTGGTTCCCGCGCGGCACGCGCATCGGCCATACCGGCACCCTCGATCCGCTGGCGACCGGCGTCCTGGTTCTCTGTCTCGGCTCTGCCACGCGACTGGTCGAGTACGTGCAGGATCTGCCCAAGGTCTACGCCAGCACCTTCCGGCTGGGAGCAATCAGCGATACCGACGACGCGGCTGGCGTCATTGAGGTCCGACCGGACGCCGTGTCGCCAGAGCGAGCCCGGATCGATCAGGAGTTGGCCGGCTTCGTCGGCACGATCGATCAGGTTCCGCCCGCTTTCTCGGCCGCCCATGTCGGCGGTCGGCGCGCACACGTCCTGGCCCGGCAGGGCCAACCCGTTTCGCTGGCCCCTCGCCCGGTCACAGTGTACAGCATCGACGTGAACCGGTACGAGTTCCCCTGGCTCGACGTGGAAGTGCGCTGTGGCAAGGGGACCTACATCCGTTCCCTGGCCCGCGATCTGGGCGAGCGGCTCGGCATCGGCGGTCTGGTTCAGACCCTGCGCCGAACGCGCGTCGGCCCGTTTCAGGTGGCGGACGCCCTGTCGCTGGAAGTGGACCGGGCGA
>CAYYJM010000093.1:0-18757 GCA_964471755.1 uncultured Alcaligenaceae bacterium | reverse complement strand
GACGGCTCGGGCGGCTCTCCGGCCGCCGATCGACGCCCTGGCCGGCCTGCCTCGGCTGACGCTCGACGAGGCCGCGTCAGCCCGGTTGCGTCAGGGACAGCGGCTTCGCTGTGACGAAACCCTGTCCGGCACGATGGCAGTCGTGGACGTCCAGGACGGCCTCGTCGCCATCGCCGAGGCCGTCCTGGGGACGCTGAAACCACTCAAGGTCTGGAATCGGGCTCAGAACTGATCCAGCCAGAAGTGAAAGCCGCGGTAGTGGGACTTCGGAGCCCAGAGTTCGTACCGCCAGTGCGGCTCGTGGAACGGCGGGTAGGCCATGTACGCCGGCGGCTTCATGTACGGATCACCCGGTCGTTCCGGCCACTTCGGCCCGGTCGTCGGCCAGTAACTGTGCGGGAAGTAGTAGTACGGATAGTGATAGTACATGCCGGGCGAGTTGGCGGCGACCGTGGGGGCGGAGTACTGAGCCGATGCGGTGGTGTCACTGCCCAGCCACAGGGCCAGGACCAGCGGCATCAACAGGAACGGCCGAAGTTTGGGGTGCATGCGGGTGTCCTCCCGACACGAGAAGGCGTTATCCTGACGATCTGCCGGAATCCTACCCCGCAGGTGTCGCCGTCGCCGGGCGGATCGGGACGATTCTCGCTAGAATGCCACGGGCGGACGTCCGGTCACGCCGTTCCGACCGACCGCGCCGCTCGTGCAGGGGGAGACAATTGCATGGATTCGACCCAGGTGTTCGAGAATCCGCTCGTCGGCCGATACTGCTCGCCGGAAATGAGTCGGCTCTGGAGCCCCCAACGCAAGTTCTCGACCTGGCGTCGCCTCTGGCTCGCGCTGGCCGAGGCCGAGCAGGAACTCGGCCTCCGCACCGAGGACGGCTCCGCACCACGCATCCGCCCCGAGCAGCTCGCCGCGATGCGCCGTCATCTCGACGACATCGACTTCGCCGTCGCCGACGCTTACGAGCGGAAGTTTCGCCACGACGTGATGGCCCATATCCACGCCTTCGGGGACGCCTGTCCGGAGGCCCGCGATATTCTCCATCTCGGCGCGACGAGTTGCTTCGTCACCGACAACACCGACCTGATCCTGCTCCGTGAGGGCCTGACGCTGCTGCACGGCCAGCTCGTCGCCGTCATCGATGCCCTGGCGACGTTTGCCGTTCGATGGCGTGATCTGGCCACGCTCGGCTTCACTCACTTTCAGCCGGCCCAGCCGACGACGCTCGGCAAGCGCGTCTGTCTCTGGTGTCAGGATTTCGTCCTCGATCTGGAGGAGATCGAGCATCGTCTGGCCACGCTCCGCTTTCGCGGCGTCAAGGGCACGACCGGCACCCAGGCCAGCTTCCTGGCCCTGTTCCACGGCGATCATGACAGGGTCCGCCAGCTCGACGCCCTGGTCGCTCGCAAGATGGGCTTCGACGCCGTCTTCGCGGTCACCGGCCAGACGTACCCGCGCAAGCTGGATAGCCAGGTCCTCGATACGCTCTCCGGCATCGGCCAGAGCGGCCACAAGTTCGGCACCGATCTGCGTCTGCTCGCCCATCGACGCGAACTGGACGAACCGTTCGAGGAGGATCAGGTCGGCTCGTCGGCGATGCCGTATAAGCGTAACCCCATGCGGGCCGAGCGCATGTGCGGCCTGGCCCGGTTCGTGACGACCCTGCCAGCCAGCACGGCGGCGACGGCCTCGACGCAGTGGCTGGAACGCACCCTCGACGACAGCGTCAATCGTCGGCTCGTTCTGCCGCAGGCGTTCCTGGCGACCGACGCGGTCCTGCGTCTGGCCCTGAACATCGCTCGCGGTCTGCGGCCGTATCCGGAAGTGATCCGTCAGCAACTCGACCTCGTGCTGCCGTACATGGTGACCGAGAACCTGATGATGGCGGCCGTCGCCCTGGGCCGTGATCGACAGGCGGTTCATGAGGTGGTTCGCGTCCACAGCCACGCCGTCACCGATGCTCTGAAGCAGGGCGCGACGCGCAACGACCTGCTCGACCGTTTGCGCCGGGAACCTCTGTTCGCCGGCGTGGACTTCGACACGGTCCAGGCCAGCGGCTCGATCGTCGGCCGGGCTCCGGAACAGGTCGATGAATTCGTCGCCGAGGTGGTTGAGCCAATCCGCCAGCGTCATGGCCAGGCTGCGACGCCCGATGCCGAGGTTCGGGTCTGAGCCGATTTTCCCATCTCGACGGGACGAAGTGAGGAATCACGTCCTGTCGATTTGGCGTTTTCTCACATCGTGAGCCATACTGAAGAGGGAGATGAAACCGAGCCCACGGTGTCGGTGGAGCCATTTCGTAGTTTTGGGGGTAGGCGATCGCGATGTATCCATCCCCGCCAGATCGAGCGTTCTTCGGGTTGTCTCCGCGTTTGCTGAGGCTGGGAGTCTTCCATCTCCCGACTCTGATCCTGGCTCTCACCCTGCCCTTCGCTCCGGCAGAGGCGTTCAGCTACCTGGCCGGCGGCTGTCTGTTTCATGTGGTCCTCAGCCTGGCCCTGAGCAGCGATCGGAACCATCTCAACGACCCGGCCGGCTGGTCCCTGGTCATCGTCTACCTGGACGGGTTCGGCTGGTTGCGTCTGTTCGGGACCGATCTGCCGCCGGCGGTCTTTTCCCTGGCCGAGGGTCTCCTTCTCGGCGTGCCGATGCTCCTGCTGGCCCGGATCTGCCTGCTGGAATCGGGTGCCCTGGCTCTGCGGAAGGCTCGTCTGCTCTCGGAACGGCTGGCCCATCGCACGAGTTGGCCGGCCGACCCCTGGCAGATTCGTGAATTGCCCGAGGTACGCGCCCTGCGTGAAGCCCTGGCCCGAAATGCCGCTCCGGTCTTTGCCCTGCTCAACCACGCTCGACTGGAAGTCCGCCTGGCGGGGTTGGCCGCCCTGGAATACCGGTCGCACTGGGATCGCGGTCATCCTCGGTATCTGCTCGGTCTGCTGGAGCGCACCACGGAACCGGAGGCGCAGGCCGCCCTCCTCCAGGCCCTGGCCTGCGTCGAGGATCGGGCCATCCTCGAGCCGATGTCGGAATATCTCTGCAACGCCGCTCCGATCGTTCGCCAGGCCGCCGCCGACGCGCTGCTGTGGAACACGCAGGTCCGCTGGCCCTGGATTCGTCTCGCCGTCCGGCAAGCGCTCGCTCATCCGGTCGGCCAGCACGACGGGCCGCTGGTCCGACCCGAGACGCCACTGGGTGCTGAGGTCCTGGCCGATCTGCTGATCTGGACCGCCGAGAAGGGATACCTGGGCCATCGCGCTGCCATGACCCTGGGCGTGCATCATGGCCGGCTGCTACACCAGGCGACCGACTCGACCCGGGTGCAGGCCCTGGAGCATCAGTTGACCGATCCGCGCACGCCGGCCGTCTGGCGGCTGGAGATCGCTCGTCTGCTGGTTCAGCATCAGGCGATCAGCGTGGAGATGGCCCGGGTTCTGGTGAACGCCTCCAATCCCGCCCCGTTGCGGCTGCTGGCCATCGAGAAACTGCTCGGCACGGGCCACAATCATGAGGCCGTGTCGGCTCTGCTGGAGTTGTCCCGGCTGCCCAACCGTGAACTGGCCCTGGCGGCCGCCGAGATCGTTCAGCGCCGCCTCGGCGTCGATCTCGGTCTGGCTCGCCATCAGGGTTTGCCGCCGATCCACAGCCGGCAGGCCGCCGAGATCATCCGCAACCTGCTGGTCTGGGCCGACCATCAGGACGGCGCTCTGAATTCGCTTCCCGTCGGTCGCGCCTACGAGGAATTTTGACCCGACCCTGTCCGGACATTCTCCCGTTCGACCAGCCACTTTTCCTTCGTCGCTGCCGCTGAACTCCCCTACATTCTCTGCGATGTCCCAGGATTTCACGCGAAGGATCGACCATGACCACGGACACCCCGGAACGCGGCACGTCGTTACATGTGCGGATCATGATCGGCCTCGTTCTCGGGGCGGTCTGCGGTATTCTCACGAACCTGTACCGTGAAGCGTTCGAGGCCCGGGTCGCGACCTGGTGGGGCCAGCCGGTCACCATCGTCGCGCCGTTCATTCAATACTGGATCAAGCCCGTCAGCACGGTCTTTCTCAACCTGCTGCTGATGACCGTCGTGCCGCTCGTCTTCTGCTCCCTGGCCGTCGGCGTCGCCCGACTCGGCGACCTGGGCACCCTCGGTCGGCTCGGCGGCAGGACCATGCTCTACTTCGTCCTGACGATGGCCCTGGCCGTCGTCATTGGTCTGGTCCTCGTCAACGCCGTCCGGCCCGGGGACGCCATCACGCCGGAGACGCAGCAGAAGCTGCTGGCCGAGTACACGAAGGAGGCCACCAGCCGGATCGACGCCAGCAAGAGTGCCGACCCCGAGACGTTCGGCATTCACACCTTCGTCAACATCGTTCCGCGGAATCCGCTGGCGGCTGCTGTCCGGCTCGACATGCTCGGCGTCATCTTCTTCGCCCTGATGGTCGGCATCGCCCTGACCCAGATCGAGCGTCAGAAGTCCACGCCGATCGTGACCTTCCTCGATGGCGTGACCGACGCGATGGTCTTCATCATCCACGTCGCCATGCTCCTGGCCCCGTATGGCGTCTTCGCCTTCCTCTTCGAGGCGACGGCCAAGTTCGGCCTGGAACTGCTTCTGTCGCTGGGCTGGTACGTCGGCGTCGTCCTGGTCGGCCTGGCGATCCAGATGTTCGTCGTCTTTCCGATTCTGCTTCTCGTCTTTGCCCGGATCAGCCCGCTCGACTTCTTCCGCAAGGTGACGCCGGTCATCGTGACGGCCTTTTCGACCAGTTCCAGCAACGCCACGCTGCCGACCTCGATCCAGGTGGCCGAGGAGGATCTCGGCATTCCCAAGCCGATCGCCGGCTTCGTGCTGCCGCTGGGAGCGACGATGAACATGAACGGCACCGCCCTGTTCGAGGGCGTGACGGTCGTCTTCCTCGCCCAGGTCTTCGGCGTGCAGCTCGATCTTACCCAGCAGATCATCGTCATCTGTCTGGCGGTGCTGACCGCGATCGGGGCGGCCGGCGTTCCGGGCGGTTCGATACCACTGCTGGCCCTGGTACTGACGACGGTCAAGGTGCCGCCCGAGGGGATCGCCATCATCCTGGGCGTCGATCGTCTGCTCGACATGTGCCGGACGACGCTGAACGTCGTTGGCGATCTCACCGCAGCGGCGTACATCACCCGCATTGCTCGCGACGGCGGCGATCTCCCGCCGGAGAGCGCGACCGCGAACGGACCGGATCAAGAAACCCAGGTCGAGGTGTGACGATGCGGATACTGTGTGGACTGCTGGTCTGGACCCTGTTCTCGCTGTCGGCCGGGGCTCAGGATGACAAGGTGCTGACACCGACCTGGGCCGCCACGATGGTGAACAAGGACGTGACGATGGAGTTCGTCGTCGCCAGCACGGGTCGGACGAAGGCCGGCGACAAGGTCTTCCTGAACACCGAGGCCGACCACAAGTCCGAGAAGAACTTCACCGTCCTGCTCACGAAACGTGTCCTGGCCGAGTTGAAGAAGAACCAGATCGCCGACCCGGCCGCCCACTACCGGGGCAAGAAGCTCCAGGTCTACGGCACGGTGAAGCTCTTCAAGGAGAAGCCGGAGATCATCGTCGAGAAGGCGGGCCAGCTCGTGGAGGTGAAGTGACGCGGCGAGCCCCCCACGAAAGTGGGGGGAGTTCCCTCAGGGCAACCTCCCCCGGCTTTCGCCGGGGGCTCGCCTTTGCCTTATCCCTCGATCCATGCGCCGCCCAGCACCTGCGTGCCGGCGTAGAACACCGCCGCCTGGCCCGGCGTCGGGCCCGTCTGCGGCTCGACGAAGGTCACCCGGGCGGTGCCGTCCGGCTGCGGCTCGACCCGGGCCTCGGCCGGCGGATGCCGGTAGCGGATCTTGACCTGACACGCCAGCGGCTCCGTCGGCGGCTCGATCAACCAGTTCACCACGCCCGTGATCAGCCCGGACGCCAGCAAGCCATCTCGATCGCCGACGACCACGGTGCCCGTCTCTGGCACGATCTTCAGGACGTAACGACGTGATGCCGCCGCCACGCCGAGGCCCTTGCGCTGACCGACCGTGAACTGGTCGATGCCATCGTGTTCGCCGAGTACCTCGCCCTCGACGTTGACGATCAGGCCGGACGTGTCCACGTCGGGCCGACGCTCCCGGACCACGGTCGTGTGGTCGCCGCCCGGCACGAAGCAGATCTCGACGCTATCCGGCTTGTCGGCCACGGTCAGTCCGGCGGCGCGGGCTCTCGCACGCACCTGCTCCTTGTGATATCCGCCCAGCGGGAAGAGCAGGCGGGGCAGGATCTCGCGGCGAATGCCGAACAGGACGTAGGACTGATCCTTGCCCGGATCGACGGCCCGGTGCAGTTCCGCCCCGCTGGCTACTGTCACCGTCCGGGCGTAGTGCCCCGTGGCGATGAAGTCAGCCTGGAGATGCTGGGCGTAAGCCCATAGTTGACCGAACTTGAGCCGGCTATTGCAGACGACGCACGGGTTCGGCGTCCGGCCGCGCAGGTACTCGTCGGCGAAGTAGTCAATGATCTGGTCGAAGTCCTGCTCGAAATCGAGCGCGTAGAAGGGCACGTCAAGGCGGTCGGCCACGCGGCGGGCGTCGGCCGCATCGACGGCGCTGCAGCAGCCCTTCTTGCGATCGGCGCGATGGTCCTCGGCCGTGTGGACGCCCGTGCGCATGAACAGGCCGATGACCTCATGACCCTGCTCACGGAGCTGCAGCGCCGCCACGGAACTATCGACTCCACCGCTCATCGCCAGCACTACACGCGCCACGTTCGGCCCTCCGGAAAGTCTTCCCTTTTCAGGATAGCAGGACAGGCATCGGTCTGGCAGAGTTTCCGCGTCGGAGCAGGATCTTGAAATCGCCCCGACCTCCACGCCGCCGGGCGAACGAGTCCTCCGGGCGGATTCCGCGCACAACCTCGCCGCCAGGCGCGTTAGACTCCTCGGGTGTGAGAATCCCTCACCGGAGCCGTCCATGACCCGCGTTTTCCTGTCCTACGGCCGGGGCGACGACGAACTCTTCGTGAGCCGCTTGCATCGTGACCTCGTCGCCGCCGGGTTCGATGTCTGGTTCGACCGTGTGTCGATGCCCTCGCGCCGGCTGACGTTCCACCAGGAGATCCGCGACGCCGTCACTGTGGCCGATCGCGTCGTCCTGGTCGTCGGCCCGCACGCGGTCGGCTCGGACTACGTGCGACAGGAGTGGCAGTTCGCCCTGGAGACGGACAGGGTCGTCACGCCGATCCTGCGGCGCGGTGACTATCCGCTCGTCCTGGGCGAACTCGCCGGCGTCCACTGCGAGGACTTCCGCGACGACGGCCGCTACGCCTTCGCCCTGGCCAACCTGGTTCGCCAGTTGAACGAGTCAATCCCGCCGCTGGGCACGGCGTACGACGTGCCGTCGCTGCCGCCGCGGTTCCTGGCCCGGCCCGATCGGCTCGATCCGCTGATCGCCTCGCTGCGAGCCGACCTGGATCGCCCCGTGGTCCTCAGCGGCGTGACGGCCCGCGTCGGCCTGCACGGCATGGGCGGCATCGGCAAGTCGGTCCTGGCCGCGGCCGTGGCTCGTGATCGGCGCATCCGCGAGGCGTTCCCCGACGGCATCGTCTGGCTGATCGTCGGCCAGAGACCGGACATCCCGGGTTTGCAACGCCAGGCTCACCGCCGGCTCGGTGGCGACGGGGCCTTCGCCGACAACGAGGGCCGGAGCAAGCTCGCCGAGTTGATGCGTGAGAAGGCCGCCCTGCTGATCCTCGACGACGTGTGGAACCGGCTCGACGTCCACGCCTTCGACGTACTCGGGCCGCGCTGCCGGTCGCTGATCACGACGCGTGACGGCGGCCTGCTCCGCTCCCTGGGCGGCCCGCAGCACGTCCTCGACCTGCTGACCGACGACGAGGCCGTCCACCTGCTGGCCCTGACGGCCGACCTGAGTCCGGACGCCCTGCCGGCCGAGGCCGTGGCGATCCTGGCCGAGTGCGGTCGGCTGCCGCTGGCCGTCGCCCTGTGCGGCGGCCTGCTGCGAAGCGGCATGCCTGCCGGCCTCATCGTCGAGCAACTCCGGCAGTCGCACATCGACCGCATCGACGACGACCACGCGGTCGAGCCGCACCACCGCAGCGTCTGGCAGGCGATCCACGTCAGCGTCGCGGCCCTGCCGGACGCCGAGCGGCAGCGATTCCTCGAATTGACCGTCTTTCCGCGTGACGCCGCCACGCCGACGGCCGCAGTCGCCACGCTCTGGGCGCACACCGGCCAGCGGGACGACTGGGCGACGCGGAAGCTCCTGCTCACCCTTCGTGATCGCTCGCTGCTGACGCTGACGACGACGACCGGCCGGGAGCATTTCGAGCTGCACGACCTGATCCACGACTACCTGCGGCGAGCGACGGCCGAGCCGCGTCCGCTGCACGTCGCGCTGCTGACGGCCTATGAGGCGCGGTGTTCCGACGGCTGGCCGAGCGGCCCGGATGACGGCTACTTCTTCACGTACCTGCGGGACCATCTGGCCGCCGCTGGCCGTGCGGCCGAGCTGCCGGCGCTGGTGCGCGATCACCGCTGGCTCGAAGCGAAGGCGACGGCCGGCGTGGTGGCCGACCTGCTGGGCGACTTCGACGCGGCCCTGGTCGCGGCCACGGACGATGCGCCGACGCGCGGCTTCCTCCGCCTGGTGAACGAGGCGCTGCGGCGCGACATGGCGTTCCTCGCGCGGTATCTTGAGACGCTGTTCCAGAGCCTGTGGAACACCTGCTGGTGGTACGACTGCCCCGAGGCGGCACCGCACTACGATCCGCCGGCGGGCGGCTGGGGCAGCGACGGGCCGCCCTGGGAGCGATCCGGGCCTCGGCTTTACCCGTGGATGGAATCCTGGCGAGCGGCGCAGGAGCGCCGTGGCCACTTCGTGTGGTGTCGCAGCCTACGCCCCCCTGCGGTTCCTCTTGGGGGAGCCTTGCGGGGGATCTGCACGGGCCATGAGGATAACGTCAACGTTGTCGCATTTTTGCCGGACGGCCGCGTCCTGGCCAGCGGGTCAAATGACAAGACGGTACGGCTGTGGGATCGCGACAGTGGCCGCGAGCTGGTCTGCCTCGAAGGACACCAGAAAACCGTGGAGACGCTGAGCTGGTCGCCGGACGGCCGCGTCCTGGCCAGCGGGTCAAATGACAAGACGGTACGGCTGTGGGATCGCGACAGTGGCCGCGAGCTGGCGTGCCTCGAAGGGCACCTGGACTGGGTGCGGACGCTGAGCTGGTCGCCGGACGGCGCGTTGCTGCGGAGTCAGGATGACTCCGGTCGGGTCATCGTATGGAACCGCAGCACGGGCCAGCCGGCGACCGAAGCAGAAGTCGCGACACTCCGCGTACCGTTCACTGCAACGCCGTCCGCGCCAGGTCCTATCGCCGCCGAGAGGGCCGAGGGCATCACGCGTTTTCGTGATGTCGGCACACAAGCCATCGGGGCCCGCTACCCGGTGCGTGCGGCTTGCCAGACCTTCAATGGCTGCACCTGGGCCGGATCTTCGGGGTCCGAAGTGATCGTACTCCGTCTGGAAAGCGGAGAGGCGTGAGTGCAGGGAGCCAGAACGACCTGCCGATTCCGGTTCACGCCAGGAGGCGCACCAGGATCACTCCAGCAATGACAGCCTGGTCCGATCGGCAACCCTGGCAGGTTTCCTTCTCACCGGCTAAAATCCAATCAGGTTTCGAGGAGACCACGCCATGCCGGAACTGACCCTGGAAGCACTCGCCGCACGCATCGAGGCGATCGAGAAACAACTCGCCGCCCAGCAGAACGCATCCGCGCCGCGGAAGAAGGACTGGCGTCGCGTCGCCGGCATGTTCACTGGCAACGACTTCCAGAAACAGATCGACGCCGAGGGGGCGGCCATTCGCGCGGCCGATCACGACGACGAAACGGAGCCGCAGCCGTCATGATCCTCCTCGACACCGATCACGTCACCGCCCTCAAGTACCAGGACACCGAGCGCTATCGCCGACTCACCGCCCGGCTCGGTAACGTCGGCGAGGAGGTGGTCGGCGTCACGGTCATCACAGTCGAGGAGCAGTTTCGCGGCTGGCTCGCCTCCGTCGCCAAGGAGCGAAAGCCGCAACGGCAGGTCCGTCCATACGATGAGTTGATCGGGTTGTTCGACTTTTTCAGTGCCTTCGAGATCGTGCGGTTCGACACGGCCGCCGCCAATCGCCATGACACTTTCCGAGCGCTTCGCGTCAACGCGATGGACAGGAAGATCGCCGCCATCGCCCTGGTCAACAACGCCTTGCTCCTGACCGGGAATCGTCGTGACTTCGAACAATTCTCCGGACTGCAAATCGACAACTGGATGGACTGATCCATGAGACCGGCCCCGTGAGGAACTTTACCCGACGAATGTCCCGTGGCTAGTTCCCTTCGTCACGCGGACCTCCAGGCCGCGAGCCGTCAGCCGCTCCCGGTGCCACTCCACCCGCTCCGTCTCCGCGACCACGAACAGCGTCGGGCCCCAGCTGCTCTGGCCGACGCCGGGAAGGCCCATCGTCCGTAACTCCGCGATCAGCCCGGCCAGTTCCCGGCTCGCATACGGGCCACCCTGCACCGAAGCGAACGCCTCGCCGGCCTTGCGGTTGAATTCGTAAAGAGACTCCCCGAACGTCGGCAGGTCGCGTTCCAGCAGAGCTGGCAGCATCCCGAACAGCACCAGACGCGACAGGCCGGCGACATCGCTTGTCGCCGGCAGACGGGCGAAGGCGTCGCGCTCGGGCTCGCCGTGCATGCGATCGTGCATCTTCGGCCGGATCAACAGGATCGACCACTCCTGGGGGAAGTCGTGGCGAGCGAGCAGGAGGGGCAGAGCGTCCGGGCTGGTCTTGCCGGCGTCGATCAGGAAGCCGCCCTGGGCGAAGCCGTGCAGGCCGATGCCCGAGCGCAGGCCGCGACCGGACCAGCGAGCCAGGTCGAGCAGTGTCGCCGGGCGGTTCCACGCCAGGGAGATGACCTTCGCCACGGCCAGGCCGAGTTGCGTGCCAGAACCCAGACCGGCATGCGCGGGCATCGCCTGCTCGACCGTCAGGGTCAGCGGTGGGCCGGCATGGTCGAGCGTTTCGCCGATCTGACGTGCGAGACGCAACGCCCGATCGGCAAGGGGGCCGGTCGCGCTCCAGGTCGTCGCCGGCTCGGCACGCAGGACCAGGGCCGGATCGCGGACCATCAGGCCGACGCCGCCGAAACGACGCACAGGAAGAGCCTTACCTGAGGAGGTGAGCCACGGAGCCGGCTCCGGCTCGGGCACGAACAGGCCGAAGTGCAGCCGGGCCGAAGTCGTCACGCGGATCATGGGCCGACTCCGTTCGACCAGGACTCGTGCAGGTAATCCCGCAGGAAGGCCAGCGCCTCGTGTTCGCGCGAACCGCCGGTCTTCTCGACCCACGTCGCGTACCGCGCCAGGTCCGCCTCGATCTGCTCGCGCGGCAGCAGATGCACCCGTGTCGCCAGGATGGCCAGTTCCAGGATCGCGTGCCGGGCTCGATTGAACCCGAACCAGTCGCGACCAGGGCCGCACGTCAGCACGGCGGCGTCGAGGACGACGCGTTCACTGCGGTCGTCGCAGGCGGTGATACGGAACTCGTACCAGCGGCAGGCATCGGCGATGATCCAGCCCTGCACCTCGGCGGCGGGTCGCAGTTCGGGTAACGGCTCGACCCGCCCGACAGCGGCGCGGGCCAGCAGCAGCACGTCGTCGATGACGTGCAGCACGCCCTCGGGATGACGACGCAGGTTCTGGTAGGTGTGCGAGGTGTTGAACGGCCGGAGCTGGAAGCTGGTCAGACTGCGCCAGTCGGCATCGGGACGGCCGTCAGCGACGCGCGGCCCCATCGGAGCGAGGTGCGGCGTCCCGTCTGGATTGCGAGTCGTGACCAGCGCTTCGAGGATCATGAGTCCATCTTTGGCGAGCCGGGCCGAGCCGGATCAGTTCGGTTTGACCACCGCGTTCGGATCGGTCTTCGGCCGGGCCGCGTTCACCTGGTAGGTCGCTCCGAAGACCAGGCCAACGCTGGCGATCAGCAGAACGATCACGCCACGAAAGACCACCTGGCTCGTGGCGATCCAGAACCCCTTGTACATCGACCAGTGCGTCACCGTCGGGATGTACAGGATCAGGGCCACCAGCCAGCTCGCCAGACAGGCCGCGACCGCCGCCAGCGGCACCAGGCCCATGCCGAACGTCTGCAACAGTTCCGGCACCTCGACGCTATAGCCCCAGGTGCGGAGCAGCGTCTCCGATCGGCAAACCATCTCGAACAGGACGACCGTGACGGCGAAGACCGGCAGCACGACCACGAAACTTGCCAGCCACGAGGGCGGCTCCTGGTCGGCGATGGCACAGCCGGCCCAGAACATCAGCAGTTCGACAAAGAACAGGGCCAGCAGCACCGGAGCGTAGATGGCCAGGATAAACGGCGTGAACTCGTACATCGGCGGTTCCTCGCGAAGCAGAACCCAGCACCTTGGTGATGGGTCCTGTTCTCGTTATAGTGATCCGTGACCGGAAGAAAGCGGCATTCCAGGGCCGCTCAGTAAGGACGGGTAGCCGCATGGTCGATAACGCACCGTTCCTGACTCATCAGCATGCCGGGCTGACGATCGAGGGCTACTCGCGGGCAGCGGTACAATCCTACTGGCGCGTCGTCGAGCTGAAGCTCGGCTTCGACCTCGGCGGCCAGCCGTGGGACTTCATCAACACGCCGACCTGGTTCGTCTCGCACCTGCACCTGGACCACGTCGCCGCCCTGCCGGTCTACGTCGCCCGACGGCGCATGATGAAGATGGAGCCGCCGACGATCTACCTGCCCGCGTACGGCGTCGAGGACGTGCAACGCATCCTGCACCTGTACCAGCGACTGGACCGCGGCCGACAGGTCTGCACGCTGCACGGCGTCGAACCGGGCGACGAGATCGAGCTGTCACGCGATCACGTCGTGACGGTTCTGCCAATGACGCACACCATTCCGGCCGTCGGGTATGTCATCTGGGAGCGCCGACGAAAATTGAAAGAAGAGTACCTCGGTCTGCCCGGAGACCGAATTCGCGATCTAAAATTGTCCGGAGTGGAGATCACGCACGAGGTGCGGGTTCCGCTCGTGGCGTACACTGGTGATACGAATGCGGTCGGCCTCGATGAGAACCCGATCCTCTACCAGGCGAAGATTCTCATCACCGAGATGAGCTTCGTCCGGGCGGAGGACCGACGTGAGAAGATTCACAAGTTCGGGCACATGCACCTGGACGACTTCCTGGAACGGGCCGATCGCTTCCAGAACGAGGTCATCCTGTGCGGTCATCAGAGTGCGCGCTGCCATCCGCAGGAGATCCGGCGCATCGTCGAGGCGAAGTTGCCGGTGAACCTGCGCGACAGGCTCCGCCTGTGGCTGTGAGACCGGGGAGATCCACATGCTCGAACTGTTCGAGAAGGTCGGCCCGTGGTGGATCATCATCCCCGTCGGCCTCGGCGTCGCGGGGGCGGTCTTTCTGATCCTGCGCGGTCTGGGTCAGAGTGAGCCGCCGCCCGGTCCGCTGGTGTTCGAGGTGGAGAAGGACGAACAGGCCGAACGTCGGGCCAACCCGCGCCGGCGAACCACGCCGGTTCTCGTCGATCTGATCGATCCAGAAGGAGGCCGGCCGCGGATGACGGCGGTCGTCCAGGACTACTCCACCGGCGGCCTGGCCCTGCTCTGTCAGGAAGAGATCGCCACCGAATCGGCCTGGATGGTCATTCCACGGGCCCAGACATCGACGGTCAAGGTCGGCCTGCCGGTCGAGGTCCGTGCCTGCACCCGGCAGGACGATGGCTTCCTGATCAACTGCCAGTTCCGACGTACGGTCAGCTACAACGAATTGCTCAACTTCGGATAATGGACGACTCCCCATGCTCGACGCGCATTTTGTTCTGGAGAACCTCGACGCGGTGAAGGCCAACTGCGCCAATCGAAACGTCAAGGCCGACGTCGATCGGGTCGCCGCCCTCGCCAGTCAGCGGCTCGATCTGATCCAGCGAACCGAGGCACTCAAGCAACGGCGCAACGAGGTGTCCAGCCTCATCCCGAAGGAAAAGGACGCCGGCCGAAAGAAGGACCTGGTCGCCGAGGGCAAGGCGCTCAAGGATCAGATCGCCGCCCTGGAGCCCCAACTCGACCAGGCCGTGGCCGAGCTGAACGCCGTCCTCCTGACCATTCCGAACATGACCCATCCCGACGCTCCGGTCGGCACCACGAGCGCGGACAACAAGGTCGTCCAGGTCTTCGGATCGCCGACGACGTTCGACTTCACGCCGAAGGACCACGTCGCCCTGTGCGAATCTCTCGATCTGTGCGACTTCGAGGCCGGGGCCAGCGTGGTCGGTCAGAAGTTCTACTTCCTCAAGAACGAGGCCGCCCTGCTCGAGATCGCCCTGGTCCAGTACGCGATGCAGACGCTGGTGAAGGAGGGTTTCACGCCGGTCATCACGCCGGACCTGGCCCGCGTCGAGGTTCTCGAAGGCATTGGCTTTCTGCCGCGCGATCCGGACCCGAACGTCCGACAGGTCTACAGCATCGCCGACACGGACCTGTGTCTGATCGCCACGGCCGAGATCACCCTGGGCGGCATGCACCGCGACCGGATCTTCGACGAGGCCGATCTGCCGAAGCGCTACGTCGGCCTGTCGCACTGCTTCCGCACCGAGGCCGGCGCTCCGGGTCGAGACACACGCGGCCTGTATCGCGTCCACCAGTTCACGAAGGTCGAGATGTTCGCCTTCTGCACGCCGCAGCAGAGCGAGGCGATCCATCAGGAGATCCGGGCCATCGAGGAGAAGATCTTCGCCGGCCTGGGGCTGTCGTTCCACGTCATCGACACCTGCACCGGCGATCTCGGTGGCCCGGCCTATCGCAAGTACGACCTGGAAGCGTGGATGCCGGGTCGCGGCGAGAAGGGCGAGTACGGCGAGGTGACCAGCACGTCGAACTGTACCGATTACCAGTCGCGCCGGCTCGGCATCCGCTATCGGCCGAAGGGGCAGAAGACAGGGACGAACTTCGTCCACACGCTCAATGGCACTGCGGTGGCCGTGACGCGGGCCCTGGTCGCGATCCTGGAGAACTATCAGCAGGCCGACGGTAGCGTGATCATCCCGGAGGTGCTGCGGCCGTGGGTCGGCAAGGATCGGATCGCGGCGAAATGACCCTTCATCGAGCCCGGGAGCTATCATGCCCAGCGACTCGCCTCTGCCCAAAGGGGCCCATCTGACCCGAGCCATCGGCCTCCATCGCCAGGGGCGATACGATCGCATGGAGGCCGAGCTGCGAGCGGAACTGGCCAGCCATCCCGACGACCCTGAAACCCTGACCTGGCTGGCCCTGGCCCTGCTCCACCTGTCGCGCGAAGAGGAGGCCCTTCGCGTTGTCAGCGATGCCATCCGTCTGCGGCCCGATCATGCCGACGCCCACTACGTCCGGGCTCGCATCCTGAATCGCCAGCAGGCGCGTCAGCGTCTGGTCGGTGCCATCCTGGGCGTGATCGGCAGTCGGAGTCAGCCGGATTCGACCGACCTCGCGGACCAGACCGAGGCGGCCCTGGCCGAGGCGATCCGGCTCGACCCAACCTCGCCGGAGTATCTCGACTTCCTGGCCGACCTGCGCCGGGAGCAGGGCCGTCTTGTCGAGGGACTGGAAGCCGCCGATCGCGGCCTGGCCCTCAACCCGCAGCACGTCGGCTGCCTGTACAATCGGGCCCTGCTCCTGGACCGACTCGATCGCCGGGAGGAGGCTCGCACCGCCTTCCTGGCCGGCCTGGCTCTGGCTCCCGAGCATGCCGGCCTGCATCGCCATCTGGGCGAACTGCTCCTCCGCATGGACGCCGCCGGCCCCGCCGTCGAACACCTTCGCGAGTCCCTCCGGCTTCAGCCCGATCAGGAGGCCAACATTCGACCGCTGATCGCCGAGGGCCTCAAACGTCGTTCGCGCGTCTACGCCTGGTTCGTCGATCACCTCGCCTCGCCCTGGCTGCTCGTTGTCCTCTTCAGTCTGCCGCTGGCCGCCCTGTACCTCGGCGACGATCTCGGCTGGCGCGTGACCGACATCATGCGCGACCTCCTGATCCCGGCCATCGGCTACTTGCTGCTGCTGTTCAGCGCCCTGTCGGCGATCGATCCGCTCTATCACCTCTGGCTGGCGCGGACGCCGTTCGGTCAGCTCATGCTCTCGGCGCGAGAGATCCGGCAGAGTTCCGCCGTCGCCGCCTGTCTGGTCGGCTTTCTGCTCGCGGTCGTCTGGGCGCTGCTGATGCCCGACAAGGTGACGCCGGTGATCCTGGCCCTGTTCTGCCTCTTCTGGATCTCGCCGGTCGCCGAGTCGTTCACGCTCCATCCGGAGTCGCTGCGTCGGATCGCCAGTGTCTGCACGATCCTGAGCATCGTGCTGGTGCTGATCCACCTGACCTGGCGCTGGTTCAGCCCGGACGACCCGGCTCACTGGCGGCCCTTGTTTCCGTACCTTGCCCTGCCGCTCGGCGTGGGCTACTTCCTGGTCTTCGTGCCATTCATCCTGTCGCGCTCGGCCGGCGACTTCTCGTTCTGGCGACCCCGGAGCCGACGCCGGGCCGTGGTCGTCTTCTGGTCGCTGCTGCTGCTTTGCTGGTTCGTCCTGGTGGCCGGCTCGTTCGGTGCCTTCTTCGTCCTGCCGGATGGCAAGACCTTCCACGCGATCCGACAGTACGCTCAGCTCGCCGGCATCGCTTTCGGCCTCGTGCTGTACTTCGAGACGAGCCTGATCGACTGGCTCGCGAAGCGCCTGTAGGTTCGCCCTACGAGCCGAGGCGTCGCAGCAACCGGGCCGACTGTTCCAGGAGGTGCTTGCGCTGGATCTCGTCGCGCACCCAGGCGGCCTGGTCGGCCACGTCGCTGACGCGCTCCCGGAGTCGGGCCAGTTCCAGAAGACTTCGGCCCGGAACGGCGGCCTCGCGATCGAGTTCCAGCAGTCGTCGCGCCAGTTCCTCCGGATCGACCTGATTCGCAGACCGGGCCAGGGGATGGGCTGCCTCCTCCTTCGCGTGCTGATCGAGCAGTCCCTGCACCAGGGCCCGGAGCGGCGCGATCTGCTCGACGCGATCCCACAGATACCGCATCACCCAGAGATCCGCCGGCATTGCCTGCGTCCGACCACAGAGCAGGGCCGAGCCCGCGAGCAGTTTCAGCACCTTGACCGCTCGACGATCCGAGAAGGCGATGCCCAGGTCGCGCACACGCAACACCGCCCGGGTGTAGACATCCAGCACCGGCCGAAGATCGACGCTGAACAACCGGGCGGACAGATTCGCCAGGTCCTCGGCGGTCAGCGATGACTGCGGCGTATCGGCCTGTTCCAGAGACCAGCCGGCGACCAGCAGACGCGGCAGGTTCTCTGGCCGAAGGTTGTCCACCTGGCAGCGGAGCAGGAAGCGATCGAACAGAGCCCGCAGGGCGTCGTCCTCGGGCAGGTGATTCGAGGCACTGAACAGCGACAACAGCGGGAGACGATGCACCTCGGCTCCACGCCGGTAGACCCGCTCGTTCAGGACGGTGAGCAGGTTGTTCAGGATGGCACTGTTCGCGTTGAACAGCTCGTCGAGGAAGGCGAACTCCGCCTCGGGGAGCATGTTCGTCACCACCGTCGCGACGGTCCCCTCGCGCAGTCGGGCGATGTCGATTGGGCCGAAGATTTCGTTCGGCTCGGAGAAGCGCGTCAGCATGTACTCGAAGTAACGGCCCTGCACTGCCTGGGCGAATCGACGGATGAGTAGCGATTTGGCCGTGCCGGGAGGGCCGAGCAGAAACAGGTGTTCGCCGGAGACCAGGGCCAGGGCGATCAGATCGACGACCTCGTCGCGGCCGACGAAACGGTCCTTCAGCGGTTGCAGCACCTCGTCCCGCAGGCGGGTGATGATGGGGTCGCTCAAGCGGGCTCCTTCTCACGAGAGATGGTCGCCGACCGTGGCACCGGCCGGCCCTGACGATGAAACACGAGGTCGATCCACTGCCGCGTCGGCCCCTCGACCGGCACCCAGGCCGGATCGGGAACGATGGCAAGTCGCTCGGCGTAGTGCAACTGTAACCCGGCGTGGCCGGCGAAGTCGAGTGGTGCCAGTGGGCCGTCACTCAGACCGGCCAGGACGCCAGCGAGCGGCCAGCGGCGAAGCAGTTCGGCCAGGGCCAGGGGCAGAACGTCGCCGGCATCCTGACCGCGGGCCCGTCGGTAGATCTCCGGCAGGTAACGCAGGCACAGATCGGCCGAGAGAAGTCGGCCGGCCGTCGGGTTGTCCGGTTGCCAGGTCAGCCGTCGTTGTACTTCCTCGGGAGGATCGTCGCGACTGAGCAGGAACCAGCAGGCATCGGCGATGAGCAGAGCGGCACGCACGGCGGCCTCGGCGTCGAATGGCGGCGTCGGCCCGGCGACGGACAGCGCATGCTCGGCGTAGGCGTCTTGCAAGAGACGCTCCAGGGTCGGACGATCGGCGGGTGCGAGTTCCGGACGCGATCGCAGGCGCACGGTTCCCTCGGTGAACAGGCCCTCGAAGAAGCGGAGCAGTTCGTTCATGGATTTCCTGTCACAGCGGCCAGGGACGGTCCTACCTGTATTGTTTCGGGTCGTCGCCTCTCTCGCCAGGGCGAATACTTCAGTCCGTCAGAGCCGCGCACGCAGCGAGGCCGCAGGCCGAGCGGAGTAAGCGCACCGAGG
>CAYYJM010000092.1:335-21405 GCA_964471755.1 uncultured Alcaligenaceae bacterium | reverse complement strand
GGCGGGCTGACGCTCGCGGAAAGAACCGGCGGGCTGACGCCGCGCCGCTCGCCAAACGCCACAGTCGAAGTAACCACCACACTCTGTTCTATCGAGGGATTCTCCCATGAAGCGATTCGTCTGGCTGCTCGGCACCGTCGTGGTGCTGGGTCTGGGCAGTGCCGCCTTTCTCGGCGCTCGCAACGGTCAGGATGGGGCCGCGAAGGCCGCCGAGAAGGCTCCCAAAGCGACCAACAGCAAGATCGTCCAGGTCACCGTCTATCCCGATAGCGCCCTCGTCACTCGCGAGGTCGATGTCCCCGCCGGCGAGGGCATCGTCGAGATCGTCGTCACGCCACTGCCGATCCACACCGTCAACAGTTCGCTCTACTCCGAGGGGAGTGATGGCATCCGCGTGCTGACGACGCGCTTCCGCAGCCGACCCGTCGAGGAGGACACCCGCGAGGAGGTTCGCAAGGCCGACGACGACATCCGTCGGCTGAACCAGGAGATCCAGTCGGTCCAGGCCAGCATGGAGGCCAACAAGGCGAACATGGGCCTGCTCACCAAGCTGGAAGGCTTTACCGCCGCCAGCACGACCAACGCCACCGAGAAGGGCAAACTCGACAGCGACGCGACCATCCAGATGGCCAAATATCTGATGGAAGGCCGGGCCGAGAAGACCAAGGAAAGCGTCGCCCTCATGCAGCAGGTGCAGACCCTTCAGGAGAAACTCCAGTTCGTCCAGCGCCAGCGGAACGACATGACGGCCGGCTCCAGCCGCGTGGAGCGCGACGCCGTCATCGTCATCGACAAGACGAAGGCCGACGCGGGCAAGATCCGCCTGAACTACATGGTCGAGCAGGCCGCCTGGCGTCCGGAGTACAAGCTCCGGGCCGGCGAGAAGACGACCGATCCGGTCGGCGTCGAGTATCTGGCGGCGATCACCCAGCAGTCCGGCGAGGACTGGACCGGCGTCAACCTCGTGCTATCGACGGCCCAGCCGATGCTGAACGCGACGCCGCCGGAACTGCGTACTCTGGCCGTCGGCGTCATGCAGCCCGGCGGCGGCACGGTGAACACGATCGCCATTCCGAACCCGCCAGGGCAGATGGGCCAGGGTCAACCCGGTAAGAAGGGCTCCGGTATGCAGGGCTACGGCGGCGGCGGTCGCGCCGGATTCATCGAGCAGGACTTCAAGCAGGCCATCACCGGTCTGAACAACCCCAACTCGGGCAAGGAGTTGGCCCGGCTTCAGGAGGCGGCACAGAACCTCCGCCAGGAGGCCCAGCGTGAGTTCAACAACAAGGACGTCGGTCGCGGTAACGACATCACCAACTACGCCGCCGCCCTGGAGCAGGCCCGCGAACTGATCGCGCTCGAAGCCGACAAGGGCTTCAAGGGGCTCGCCGGCAAGATGCCTCGGAACGAGGGTCCCAGCGTCGTCTACAAACTCGCTGCCCGCTTCAGCGTCCCGTCCCGCAGCGATGAGCAGGTCATCGAGGTGACCCGCCTGAGCCTCAAGCCGGACTATTTCTACAAGGCGGTGCCCGTTCTGTCGCCGTGCGTCTATCGCCAGGCCCTGCTCGTCAACGATTCGGGCAAGGTCCTCCTGCCCGGCGAAGCGACCATGTACGACGGCACCGACTTCGTCGGCCGGATGCGTCTGCCGCTGGTCGCCGTCGGCGAGCAGTTCACCGTCGGCTTCGGCACCGAGCCGCAACTCCAGGTCCAGCGCGTGCTGCTCGACAAGACGCGCATGATGCAGGGCGGCAACCAGATCCTCAACTATCAGTACCGCATCCTGCTCTCCAGCTACAAGCCGGAGAAGGTTCGGCTTCAGCTCTGGGACCGCCTGCCGTACGCCGAGAACGAGACGATCGGCGTCACGCTCGTCAAGACGACGCCGGAGATCAGCAAGGACGCCCTGTACCTGCGCGAGGAACGACCCGACAACCTCCTCCGCTGGGATCTGGAGATCGAGCCGAACCAGACCGGCGAGAAGGCCCTGAGCGTCAACTACGAGTTCAAGCTCGAACTCGACAAGCAGCTGACCATCGGCAGCGTGCAGAGCAAGTAAACACTCCCCCAGGGGGCACGGCCGGGCGAAGGCTTGCCGTGTCCCCTCCATCTCGCCCTGCCTGCCGGATTCGCTGTCTCCCTGTCTGTTTGTCTGGTCCAGGCTCGCTTACCCATCTCCTGTGATCGATCGCTCTAACTCGTTGAATGACAAGGCAGTTCCGATGAAGGTCCGGGCTCGGCAGGGCCGATACCTGAATCTGTCACGAGCATACCAAGCCCGGATCGGCGTGAGGAGGAGTGGCATGATTGGTGAGGACGTTCTGGTGTCCCGGGCTGAGACAGAGGCCCTTCGCCAGCAGCTTCTCCAGGCTCAGAAGCTCTCCAGTGTCGGAGCCCTGGCCAGCAGCGTGGCCCACGAGTTCAACAACATCCTGACCACGATCCTCAACTATGCCCGGATGGCCCTGAAAGCGACAGCCGACGCCGACGCCAAGACGCAGGCCCTGGAGAAGATCCTCAAGGGCAGCCAGCGGGCCGCGACGATCATCAACAGCATGCTCGGCTTCGCTCGCAAATCGACCATCCAGCGCGAACCGACCGACCTCGTCGCCCTGGTCGAGGAGGTCTTAATTCTGTGCGAGAAGGATCTGAGCAAACACCGGGTGCAGGTGGATCGCAAGTTCCAGGGTCACCCCCTGGCCGAGGTCGTCCCGGCTCAGATCGAGCAAGTGCTGCTCAACCTGATCCTGAATGCCCGCCAGGCCATGCCGCGCGGCGGCTTCCTGCGGATCGAGGTCCGCGAGAACGTCCCGGCTCGCCTGGTCGAGATCGCCGTCCGGGACACGGGAGTAGGCATTTCGCCGGAAAAGCTGCGATTGATCTTCGAGCCGTTCTTCACGACCAAGGACCCCGACGACGAGGGCCACGGCGGCACCGGCCTGGGCCTGAGCGTCTGCCGACAGATCATCGAACAGCATCAGGGCCGGATTCGCGTCGAGAGCGTCGTCGGTCAGGGTTCGACCTTCACGGTCAAGCTGCCCCTGCATGTCGAGTCGCCTGGCTGATGGGTGGTGAGCCGGAGAACGAGCCTTGACAGCGAGGCCCGGCCTGGCCTATCAGAACGCCCCGGCACACGGGCCAGTATTGGAAGGCGGAGTCTTCGCCGGAGCGGGGACGAGTCGGAGGAGGTAGTATGCCCACGGAAGGCGAGCTTCTCTACTACGAGGCCATCGGCGAAGAGGGTGTCGCTCACGCCCTCAACAAGCCCTTCTCCGATCCGGATTGCGACCTGCTGCTCATGCAGGTCGGATCGATCCTGTCCGTCCTGCCGCCGGCCCCCGCCCGGATTCTGGAGTGCGGCTGCGGCACCGGCTGGCTGACACGTCTGCTCGCCGCCCGTGGCTACCGCTGCACCGGCATCGACGTGGCTCCCGCTGCCATCGCCCTGGCCCAGCGTCAGCCGCCTGTCACCAGCGGATCGGTGCGCTACCGGGTCCAGGACGCCGAGTCGATGTCGTTTCAGGACGAGTTCGACGCGGTCCTCTTCTTCGATTCGCTGCACCATTCACTGGACGAGGCGAAGGCGATTCAGGGAGCCTTCCGGGCGCTGGCTCCGGGGGGTATCTGCATCGCCTCGGAGCCGGGGCGAGGTCACGCGAAGCAGTCCCGCGAGGTGGTCGCCCGGTTTGGCGTCACCGAGAAGGACATGCCGGCGGGGCTCATCATCCGCCTGGCCCGGGCCGCCGGCTTTCAGCGAGCGGAGGTCTTCCCGCGCATGGACGAGTTGGGCCTGGCCTTGATCAAGAAGCCGGAACCGCGCCGCTGGTTGCAGCGTCTGATGCGACCGGTCTGGCTCCTGAACCTTCTCTACGGCGTACTCCGCACCCTGGCGGCGCGAGCCCGGCGCGATAACGGCCTGGTCGTCCTGCACAAGGCCGCCGCTGCCCCGGCCCGGACGGCGGCGTAGGTCCGCATTTCGCCGGCGGGTATTCGCAACGAAGGCCGGCGGCTAAATGAAGATCAGTTCAGTTCGATCGCCTCCTCCCAGTGTTCGTACAGCTGGGCGAGGCTCGCCTTGGCGGCCTCGAAATCCTGGGTCACCTGCTTGATCTTCTGGGCGTCGCGGTAGACTTCCGGAGTGGCCAGTGACGCTTCCAGGTCGCGCACCAGCTCCTCCGTCTCGGCGATGTCCACTTCCAGTTCTTCGACCTTGCGGTAGGGGAATTTGCGTTTCCGCTTCCCCTTCGCCGTGGTCGTCGTGGCGACCGGAGCCGGCGTCGGCGTCGTCTTCTTCTCCTTGCGACGAGCCGCCTCCTCGGCCCGGGCGGTTTCCTTCGCCGCGCGCATCATCTCGTAGGTGTCGTAGTTGCCGTAGATGACATCGATGTTGCCCTGGCCATCGAGCGCGAGCAGCACGTCCACGACCTTGTTCAGGAAGTAGCGATCGTGGCTGACGACGATGACCGTGCCATCGAAGGCGAGCAGGGCCTGTTCCAGGGCCTCGCACGCCCACAGGTCCAGGTGGTTCGTCGGCTCGTCGAGAACGAGAACGTTGCACCCCGCCGCGACGAGCCGGGCCAGGGCCGCCCGGCTGCGTTCACCACCGGACAGGGCTCCGACACGCTGATACACCTGATCGCCGTGCAGGCCGAATCGGCCGAGCAGGTCGCGCATCGGCTGCTCGGCCGCGTCCGGGTCGGCCTCCGGCCAGACGGCCCGGATCACCGACTTGTCCTCGTCGAGGCACTTCAGGTGCTGATCGTAGTAGCCGAACTCGACCAGCGCCCCGTGCTGGACGATGCCCCGATCCGGCGCTTCCTGGCCGAGCAGCACGCGCAGGAGCGTCGTCTTGCCGCTGCCGTTGGCCCCCATGATGCCCAGTCGCTTACCGCGAACGAGCCGGAAGGACAGATCCCGGAACAGCGGCTTGTCGTAGGACTTGCTCAGGTTCTCGACGTCGAGAACCGTGTCGCCGGAGCGGCGCACCTCGCCGAAGTGCATCTGCGGCGAATCGATCTTCGTCGGAGCCTCGACGCGCTCCAGCTTGTCGAGTTGCTTCTGTCGCGATGCCGCCTGTTTGTGCAGCTGGCCGTAGTTGACCCGGCGGATGTACTCCTCCTGCTTCTCGATGTACTCGCGCTGCTGCTGATACGCCTTGACCTGCTGGTCGTAGCGTTCCTCGCGAAGCTGCCAGTACTTCTTGAAGTTGCCCGGATAGACGGTCAGCCGATCGCTGGTCATCTCGAAGATCTTCGTCACGACCCGGTCGAGGAAGTAGCGATCGTGACTGACGACGATCATCGCCTCGGGCTGGCGAATGAGGTAGTCCTCCAGCCAGCGAGTCGTGTCGATGTCGAGGTGGTTGCTCGGCTCGTCCAGGAGCAGAACGTCGGGCGAGGCGAGCAGCAACTTGGCGAGCATGAGCCGACTCTGCTGACCGCCGGAGAAGGTCGTCACCGGCCGATCATGGTCGGTCGGCGCGAACCCGAGGCCGTCGAGGATCTCCTCGATCTTGTGATCGACGCTGAAGGCGTCGTGAACCTCGAGCAGTTCGTGCAGGTTGTCGTACTTCGCCGACAGAGCCTTTCGCTGGGTCTCCTCGGTCGCCCGGGCCAGGGCCTCGGCGACGGTGACGAGTTCCTCCTGGGCGGCAAGCAGTTCGTTCAGGGCGGTACGGGCCTCCTCGAAAAGAGAGCGGCCCTCGACGAAGTCGGGCTGCTGACGCAGCAGTGACACGCGCGCACCGGCATGACGACGGACAGCACCGACGTCGGGGTTGTCGAGGCCGGCGAGGATCTTCAAGAGCGTCGTCTTGCCGACGCCGTTGGGACCGACCAGGCCGATCCGCTCGCCAGCGAACAGTTCAAACGAGACGTTCTCGAACAGGGGTGCCGCGTCGAAGCCACGCGACAGTTCGTTACAGCTCAGGAGCAGCATCGTTCTGGCGGTCCATCCTCACGGTAAAGCGACGGCCAGGGCTCCGGCCGCCAGGAACGAGGCCACGAGCCGACGCTCGGCCCCCTCGAATTTGTCCATCCGCGCCCGCGCCTCGGCCCGGTCACCAGCTAGCCAGCACTGAACGGCGGCGAGTCGGGCCAGGTTCACATCTCCGGCGAAGCGCGTGCGCGTCTGCTCCAGCAGTCGGCGATGGTCGGCGTAGTCGGCCGCTTTCGGGCCGTACAGGTCGGCGACGACGAAGCCGGCGAGCAGGCCGGCCGGGGCGAGGGTCAGGCCCTCCCGCAGATCGTCGGCGGCGTCGAGGTACTTGCCGAGAGCGACGCCGGCCTGACTGCGCAGGAACCAGGCTGCGGCGTCGGCGGGCCGCAGGTCGATCGCCTGGCCAAAGCGTTCGGCGGCCCGGCCGTACGCGCCCCGGGCGAAGGCGGCCTTGCCGTCCAGGATCAGACGCTGATACTCCGCCTTCGGGTCGGCAAGCGGAACCGGGGGCAACTGTGGCCGGGGCACCTCCAGCGCGGCCGGCGGCATCGCCGGCACGGCGGGCACCGGCCCGAGCGCGATCGGCGGCCGACGAACGGGTGGGGCCTGGCGGTCGATCTTCACCTCGATGCGATCCTGTTCGCGATCGACGAACAACCCGCGGTTCGGATCGGGCGGCGGCTGCGGCAGGGCCTCGCGCATGCGGTCGATCTCGCGATCGACGGCGCGATTGCCGACGGGTCCCCCGAAGAACGCCGGCGGCAGCACCTGCAAGGCGAGCGGATCGACAAGCACGCCACGCGGGAAGACCGGCCAACCGGTGAACGGATTGAAGGCCGGCGGGTTGATGATCACCGTCGTCTGGCGGAAACTGTTGAAGCCCCAGGGGGCGACGCAACCGGGAAAGAAGCCGGGACCGAACCCCAGACCACGGGTGCCGAAGCCGACGTGGAAGACGCCGTGAGGCCCGAACCGCGTGTAGCCGGCTCCGAAGCCGTACGGGTTTATGGGTGCGAAGAACTGGGCCGACGCCGGCATTGCGATGCCGAGGACGCACAGACACGCCAGCAGGCCGCCGCGCCGAGTCATGGCCAGGCCCTCCCTCTCCCTTCCCGAATCGACCACCGGCATTGTAGCGGACGGCCCCGAGAAAGGGGAAGCGCGAAGACGATCCTGGCGACATCGGCGGAAGATTCTTGACATCCGGCCCAGGCGGACATGACAGCGCAGACACGACACCGCCAAGCGTCATGCGTCGTGCGGCCTCGACGCGGAGTCACCTCCGGCGAGCGTGAGGCGTCAGCCCCATGAGTCCCGGTACGCTCCGGTGACGAAGACCAGAACTCATGGGGCTGACGCCCCACGCTCGCCTTCGGAGCGTCCGGCCGCCTCAGCGGAACTCATTGCGCAGAAACGTCTGCGCCTCGTCCCACAGCGTGGCGGCCCGGTAGAAGTCCACGGCCATCGGACGCAGGTTCGCCGCCTCCCGCATCACCTCGGGCAGCTTCTCACGCAGAGCCTTCCGCACCGGAATCTGCGCCGACGCGCCGGTCGCCAGGGCCGTCTCCACCTCCGGCGACAGGAGATACTCGACGAGCAAGCGGGCTCCTTCCGGATTCGGACCACCCCGGATGATGCCAACCGTGTTCGGGACGAAGAGCGTCCCCATGCGCGGGACACGCGGCTCGCCGGAACCATCCGGAAAGATCAGCTTCACCGGATGGCCGGCACGCACCTCGGCCAGGGCGTCATCGGTGTCCGTGACGCCGACAGCCACCGGCAGACCACCTGGCGAGACGCCCAGGCCGGCCCACTCGGCGGCCTGCTTGTTGCCCGGCGAAATCTGGATCGCGTTCGCCTTCAGAGCCCGGTAGTAATCCTTAGCCGCCTCGGGACCGAGAACCTCGAACAGACACGCCGCCTGGGTTGCGCTCATGCCGTGCATCGGCTTGGCCATCACCACCTTGCCCCGGAAGCGCTCCGCCGTCAGATCGAGCAGACTCGTCGGATACTCGTCCGGCTGGAGCCGGTTCGTGTTGACGACCAGCACACGGGCCCGGGAGCCGAACCCGATCCAGCGGCCCGTCTTGCTCACCGCCTGCGGTGGCACCGGTACGTCATCGGCTCCGAACGGCGACGGGCACTCGGCCAGCAGACCCTGTTCCTCCAGGCGGATCATGTTGAAGATCTCGTTGTTCCAGAAGACGTCCACCCGCGGCCGGTCCCGGTCGAGAACGATCTCCTGATAGAGGCCGACCGACTTGTTCGCCTCGGTGTCGAACTTGACCTGCGTCCCCAGCTTCGCCTCGCGGGAGAAGGTCAGGAGCAGATCGCGCGCGAACGGCTCGTCCTGGGAGCAGAACAGAACCACGCGCGGGTCCGGCTTCCAGAAGACGGCCAGCAGAATCACGCTGACGGTGATGAGCGTGATGGCGAGGCCGAGCCAGTAATCGTTCCGCATGACGAGTTCCTCGGGGGTGTCTACTCTTGATGGTAGCAACGCGAGGTCACGAAAGAGGGGTCGGCAGTCTTTTGGAGAGAATCAAGACTCCCGACCCCTTTTTCCGGCGAGGGGGAAACGACATGGCCACGTCCGAAGGGGATCGCGACGAACGCCTGGCCGAGCTGCTCGATCGGCTCGAACTGGGCGACGATCTGGAAACGCTCTGTGCCGCACATCCCGACCTGGCCGAGGAACTGCGGCAACTGTGGGCCACGATCGAGGTCGCACGCCACCTCCATCCGAGCCGGCCGATGGCGGTGACGCTGCCGGAAGGGCCTACCGTGACCGGGCCGGGATTGCCACGCACGTTCGGCGACTACGAGCTGATCGAGGAACTCGGTCGCGGCGGCATGGGCGTCGTCTACCGCGCCCGGCAGCGGAGCCTGGGACGAACCGTCGCGTTGAAGACGATCCTGCGCGGCGAGCAGGCCACGGCCGAGGAACTGGCCCGCTTCGAGGGCGAGGCCCGCGCCGTCGCCCGGCTGGAGCATCCCAACATCGTGCCGATCTTCGAGGCCGGCCAGTCGAGCGGCGTCGCCTACCTGACCATGCGCTGCATCGAGGGGCGGACACTGGCCCACCTGCTCAAGTCCGGCCCGCTGCGGGCGATCGACGCGGCCCGCATCCTGGCCCGGGTGGCGCGGGCCATCCAGCATGCCCACGGCCAGGGCGTGCTGCACCGCGATCTGAAGCCATCGAACGTCCTGCTCGATCGCGAAGGCGAGCCGCACGTCACCGATTTCGGCCTGGCCAAGGGGATGGAAGCGGGCAGCCTCGATCAGCGGCTGACGGGCTCGGGTGGCATCGTCGGCACGCCCGCGTACATGGCTCCCGAGCAGGTCAGCGGCCGACGCGGCAGCGTCAGCCCGGCGAGCGACGTCTACGCCCTGGGCGTGATCCTCTACGAGATGCTGACAGGTCGGCCGCCGTTCCAGGCCGCCAGTTCGATGGACATCCTGCTCATGGTCCTCGATCAGGACCCGGTTCGGCCGAGCCTGCTGAACCCGAAGGTCGATCGCAACCTGGAGCTGATCTGCCTGAAGTGTCTGCAAAAGCAGCCCGACCTGCGTTATCCCTCGGCCGAGGCCCTGGCTCGCGACCTGGAGGCGTTCCAGGCAGGCGAGCCGCTCTCGGTCCAGTCGGTCAAGCTGCTCGACGTGTTCAACCGCGTCCTGGGCGACACGCCGAACGCCGCCGTGCTGGAGAACTGGGGCCTGCTGTGGATGTGGCACAGCGTCATGGTCCTGCTGCTCTGCCTGGCGACGACGTGGATGAAGTGGCACGGCGTCGAGAATCCGGTCTGGTATCTGCTGCTGTGGGGCGTCGGCCTGGTGACCTGGGGCCGCATCTTCTGGAACCTGCGCAAGCGTGCCGGCCCGGTCCTGTCCATCGAGCGACACATCGCCCACGTCTGGGCCGGGGCCGTGATGGCGACGATTGGCGTGTTCCTGATCGAGATGCTGTTGCAGCCGAGGCTGCCGGTGCTGACGCTGACGCCGGTGCTGGCGGTCATTGCCGGGATCACGTTCACGGTCAAGGCGGGGATGCTGTCCGGCGAGTTCTACCTGGCCGCGGCGGCGGAGTATCTGTCGGCTGTGCCGATCTGTCTCTACCCGGACTACGGCCCGATGCTGTTTGGCGTGGTGACGGCCCTGTGCTTCTTCATCCCGGGCCTGAAGTACCATCGCCTGCGGATGCAGCGGCTGGAGGGTGAACGGGAACCGGCGAGATGAGGCGACCCCCGATGCCGCTGGCTGGAAAACTGGGAAGACTCTGCCAGTGAAAGCGCCTGCGACCCCCTCCTTGCCGGTACTCTCCGGTCGGCCCCGTCCGCTTTCGATGGGATCATCCCCCCGAATCAGCCGAATCTTACCAGTGAACCCGGTTGCGGTCGGGCGATCCGTGTCCACCATTGCCGGAGGTGTTCGTGCGGCTTCCATACTTGCAGTCTTGCAAGAAGCAAGGCCCTGATGCTCAGGGAGGACCTTCGTCCATGAGATGTCACTGGAGACGCTTCATCGCCCTGACCTTCGGGCTGGGGCTGGCCGGTCTGATGGCGGTCGGGACCGCTCCGGCCAATCCAACTACATACCGCAGGGCTCCACAGCCATCACAACAAGCCTCCTCGCCGCCGCCGGCCTATGGCCAGACGGTGCGGACGCATCATTTGCCGAGGTCGGGCTCGGTGAGTCCGGCGGCCACCCTGGCCCGGCCGGTGGCGCTGCCGGATGTGGTTCCGCAGCCCGAGCCGCTCCCGAATCCGACTCTGGACCAGAACCTGGTTCCGGCACAGTTTTCGCCCCAGGGAGTCGATCCGCGAACCAGGCAGCCGCTGCCCCAGGGCGGGACGATTGCCTTGCCTTCATCCCTGGCGAACTGGACGCAGTTGCCGCAGCCGCTCGAGAACAAGGGACCCGATCCGAAGGAAGAGAAACCGGTAGAACCGGTTCCGGGGCCGCGACCGATTCCGTTGCCAAACCCGATGGCCACGCCGAGTCCGTCGATCCCGATGGGGAGCGGAATCCCGATGCCGGCGACAACCTTACCGGTGCCCGGCGGAACCTTTCATCCGCCGGCCCCGATTGGAATGCCGGTGCCGATCGCGAGTACGCCGGTGCCAGGCTACCTGCCTGGCGGCCGTCCGCCGGCCAGTTATCCGGCTCCCGCTCCGGTCATTGGCCTGCCTGGCCAGAGCATGCCGGGTTACCCGTCCGCGAGTTATCCCTACCCGGGCGGCGTGACCGGCTGTCCGACGGGGAGTTGCGCGACGGGGAGTTGCGCGACGGGGACGTGTTCGCCGTACATGGGCACCTCGTGTCCCAGTTGTAACTGTGCTGCGCCGGTTGCGCCGGTGCCGGCGACGGGGAGTTCGCCGCTCACTCCGTCCATTGTGGATGGGGCCGCTCCGTGTTATACCCCGTGGCACACGTTCTACGTCGGAGCTGAGTATCTGCTCTGGTGGACGCGCGGAGCCAACACGCCGCCGTTGGTCACGACCGGAAACCCGTTGAATCCCGTTGCGGGCAGGCTGGATCAGCCGGATACGCGAGTTCTGTATGGCAATGAGCGCCTGCTCGATGGGATCCGATCCGGTGGTCGATTCTCCGCTGGAATGTGGTTCGACGAAGATCGTTGCTTCGGCCTGGAGGGGAACTATTTCTTCCTGGGGCGGATTTCGGATAACTATTTCGTCGGTTCGCAAGGAAATCCACCACTCTCGCGGCCGTTTACCGACGCCAACACAGGGAAACAGGCAATCGAGGTGACGGCAAGCCCATTCCCACCAGCCAACGGCGTTGGTCCAGTGAGCGGCTACGTTGATATCAAACACTCCAGTGACCTGTGGGGTTATGAGGCCAACTTCCGCAGCAACCTTTGGTGCTGCCCAAGTTGCTCGGTCGATCTGCTCCTCGGCTGGCGTACCCTGACGTTGGCTGACAATCTGCGAGTCACCGAATCGGTCAGCGCCGTACAAGGTGGCTTTCCAGTGAATTTTCTTCTGGTAGACGAGTTCCGAACACACAATCGATTCGACGGCGGCCAGATCGGTCTGGCGGGCGAGCAATTGCTCTGGGGTAAGTGGAGCGTTGGTTGGGTAGCGAAGGTAGCACTGGGCACAACCCGCCAGCAAGCCGACATCTTTGGCGCGACCAATATCAATGGCACCGTCTTCCCGGGTGGGTTGCTGGCTCAGACATCGAATAGTGGGTCCTACTCGCGGAACGTCTTCTCAGTCGTCCCTGAGGCCCAGATCAACCTGGGCTATCAGATTATGCCCTGGTGCCGTGCGTTTGTTGGCTACAACTTCCTGTACTGGTCGAACGTTGCTCGAGCTGCCGAACAGGTCAACCTGAACATCAACCCGAATCTCTTACCGGGAGGCCCGGGGGGTGGCCCGAACCAGCCATCGTTCAACTGGAACACCACCGGCTTCTGGGCTCAGGGTATCAATTTCGGACTTCAGTTCCGTTATTGATCGCTGACCGAAAAGGTGGTCTGCTCTGTAAGCCAGCGAACGACTCGCCAACGCGAGTCGTTCGTTCGTTTGTGGTATGATACAGTCCCCTCGACCCGTTGGGTCAAAACCGCGCCGCAGCGCGACTTTGAGTTACCTCGGCGAGGTGCCGGGCTTCCGAAGATTCCGAGACGACCCGGATCGAGACGTTTGATTCTTCCACCTGACCGTGTCGTGCCTTCTGCGTAACAACTGCGGCTCGTTTTGCTTCTGCGGTTTCCCCCTCGGTCGTGATCGGCCCAGTCCTTCAATCCGGATCGCTCCGGTTACTCACCAGGACCGATTGTATTGGCAGGATCGAGGTGCGTGTGCAGGTCCTTCCTCCCGACCGGAACGACCACCAGGATGTGGAAACCGGCGTCTGGAAATGGCGATACCCCAGCCCAGAAAGGAATCTCCCGAATGAACATGGATTGGTGGTGTCGTGTGATCACCCTGCTGCTGGGATTGGGGTTCGCAACTCGCGGTCTGGCTCAATCAGGTTCGTTCAATTCGCCCCGTCCGCCGTCACGCTGGGGATTGCCGGCACGAGCGTACAATCCAGGAACCAGCCATCAGTCGGCGGCCGACAACCAACAATCTACCCAACGACCCGCCGCGGTATCCCTGGGACGGCCGGTCACTCTGGAGGAAGCCTCGTCTCAGAATGCAACCCTGATCCCGGCACAATACAACGAGGCGGCGACCACGCCATCGGGTGTGCCGCCGTTGCTTCGCTCGGATTCGACCTTGCCTCCGTATAACGCCAGAACGACCGCCCCGCAGGCGATTGACAGTCCGGTGCCAGCAACGGGACCGAAACTCACACCCTTGCCGTCGAACTCGGGGCTTGCAGGGCCGACTTTCCGACCGCCAGTATCGAACGGCATCCAGTCAGACCTTGCTGGAGGAGGCCCAATCGCTCCGATCCCTGGACCGCCCGTACCGGGGCCCAACGTGCAGAACTCGTTCCTGCCGTTGCCTGACTTTGGCGGCGGACCGCCGCCAGGTCAACCGATCGTGGCCGATCCGATGGCTGCGATCCCGGTCGATGCAATCCCGGATCCGTCGTGCGTAGACGGTGCGAATCTGGCCTACACCCCCTGGCGGACCTTCTATGCCACCGGCGAGAGCCTGCTCTGGTGGGCGCGTTCGCCCGCCAAGGGCATCGCGGAAGGGACGATCAACAACGGGGCACGGATTGGTGCGCGCTTCAGCGCCGGTTGCTGGTTCGATGAACACCGTTGCTTCGGCCTGGACGCGAACTATCTATTCCTGACCCGAGATACGGCCCAGGTCACCGGGCCGACTTCCACCTATCTGTTTGGAACCGAATTGTGGGGAGGAGAAGTCAACTTCCGAACCAATCTGCAGTGGGGACCAACCTGCTTCGTGGATCTGCTGGTCGGCTGGCGAACCTTGACCCTGGAAGAGGAGTTCATCGCCTTGCCGAACAATTCGACTCTGGCTCAATCCCAGACCCGGAATCGCTTCGACGGCGGCCAGGTCGGCCTGGCCGGCGAGCAACTACTATTCCCGCGTCTGAGCCTGAACTGGTCGGCCAAAGTGGCCCTCGGCAGTACCTCGCAAAGGATCAGTCCTCAGAGTCCGATCACGCAACGGAGCTTCTCGATCGTTCCGGAGGTCCAGGTGAATCTCGGCTATCAACTCTGCCCGAACGTGCGCACATTCGTCGGCTACAACTTCCTGTACTGGTCGAATGTGGCCCGAGCGAGTGAGCAAAGCGCGGGGTTCCACTATTCGGGCTACTGGGCGCAAGGCATGACCTCCGGCCTCGAATTCCGCTGGTAACTGACGTTCGTCGGTTGGGATGACCGGCCCGGCAAACATGATACAATCAACACCATGATCCAGCTGATTTCTTCCCTCGAAATTGATCCACTCCGTGTCCCGCACCGATGAAGGAATGTAGGAACTTCCACTGTACGGCACCTCGCCATCGTGTTTTTCGTTGTTTCTCTCAACACAAGGTGTTCTGGTGCATCTGGGTCAGGATACCACGAGATCGTCTCGCAGGAGGTCGATCGAACCATGAGTGCTACTCCGCAGCCGCGAAATCCCCAACTGGAAACCCTGGAGGATCGCTGGATGCCCAGCACGATCTCCGGGGTCGTCTATCCCGATACCAATGGCGACGGGGTACAGAGTTATGGGGAGTACGGCCTGGCCAACGTCCAGGTCACGTTACACGACGCCCAGGGTCAACTCATCGCCACCACCACAACGGATGGCACGGGTTACTATGAATTCACTCACGATCCGAGAATCGACGCCGCTCCGAAGACCATCGTTCACGAAACGACCTTCGGCGGCCTCACCGATAACGTTCAAACGGGCGGAGTCGATCAATTCGACGCTTCGCTCGGCACGTTGCAATCGGTCGAGGTGATTTTTGATGCGGGCATTGAAACGCAGATGAAGGCCGAACACCTCGATCCGTCCGCTGCCACGGTCGAGCAGAAGGTCGAGGGCGACCTGACGCTCAAGGTCGCCAACGCCGGTTCGCTTCAGGTTGCCCTGAAGGTCGCCCAGCAGAAGCAGTTTTCCGCGTATGACGGCACCATGGACTTTGCCGGCAGCAGCGGCATTGATAGCGGCAAACGCACCGCCGATGATTCCAAATCGATGAAACTCGAGGCCGGCCGGGACGACCTCAGTGGATTCATTGGCACCGGCCAGGTCAACCTGACCAGTACGGCCAATGCCGATGCCAGCGCGACCGGGTCGGGCAACCTGCTCACCATGGTCCAGACCAGTTCTCACGGCAAGGTCAAGGTCATCTACACCTACGCTCCTGCCACTGCCCTGCGTCCTGGTGATTACATCATCCGGGAGAAGACTCCCGATGGCTATCAGGATGGCTTTGAATCTCAGGCGGTTGTTGGCAAGATTCCCAACACCGTCGGTACGGATGAACTGCGGGTCACGCTGACCTCGACGCAAAACTCCGCACAGAACAACTTCGGCGAGGTGCAGCAGGCCGCGTTGAATGGCTTTGTCTATCACGATCCGAATGACAATGGGCTGCGCGAGGCTGGCGAAGACGGAATCAGTGGCGTCACGCTCCAGCTCACCGGCACCGACTTTGCCGGTCGGCCGGTTTCTCTGACGACCACCTCGGGAGCGGACGGCTCGTACCACTTCCAGAATCTGCTACCCGGCCTGTACCAGATCCTGAAAGCAACGCAACCTCCGGGGTATCTCAACGGTCGAGACACTCCCGGTTCATTTGGTGGAACGGCCTCCGAGGATCTGATCTCTGCGATCAGCCTGCCCAGTGCCGCGAACGGCCAGGAGTACAACTTCGGCCATTACAAACCCGCGTCGATCTCGGGCTTCGTGTACAGTGATCTCAACAACAACGGTCTGCGTGAAGGAGGAGAAATCGGTCTGGCTGGGTCTGTGATCGCCTTGACCGGGACGACCAGCACGGGAGTGCCGGTCTATCAGACGACGACGACTGCCGGTGACGGTTCCTACCGCTTCGACAATCTGCTGCCCGGGGTGTACAGTGTCACCCAACTGACCCAGCCGGCCGGCTACCTGGATGGCATCGACACGGCCGGTTCGCACGGAGGGACGGCGAGCAACGAGTTGATCTCGAATGTATCCCTGCCGGCCGGAGCGCAAGCGGTCGAATACAACTTCGGCGAAGTTCTCCCAGTGACGCCGCCACCGCCACCGCCACCGCCGCCGCCACCGATCATCACTCCGGAGCCGCCGCTGCCGCCGCCGCCGCCGATCATTGGGCCACCACCGGGCTTCAGCAAGTGGTATCTGATCCGATAATTCGGCCCGTCACCAGTGTCTGGGCAATCGGGCACTGGTGATCCAGGCCGCGTACCACAGATCGGCCGTCAACTGCACGCCGAGTCGGCAGCGGTCGAGGATGAACTGCCGACTCTCGGCGGTTGGTTTGTCGAAAGCCAGCTGACCGTCGAGGTCGTAACAACGTTCAACCTGTTTGTACGATTCCTGGATTGCCTTGACGACCTGGGTCCAGGGATCATCGAGCGTCTTGATTTTCAACCCCCGGGCGAGTTCCACGGCGGTCAGGTTGTACCGTTCGGGAAAGGCATCGATCTTCGCATGGATGCCTTTCTGCTGAATCTTGCCATCCGGGCCTGGTTTGCCGTCGAAGTGGACGGTCGTGTGCAAGGGCATGGCCAGGTCGCCGGTGTAATGGGCCAGATTGCCCGCGTAGACGAGACATTTGGCCCGGATGGTTTCGCTGGTGGGATCCTGGCGAAGGTCGTAGAAGGCAACGCGGAGTCGGTCCCAGTGATCCATGATTGCGTACGGCAGCAGTCCCGCCCTGTCCGGGTCGATCTTCCGTTCGATCAGGAGTTTGATCGCCTGATACCGCGTCGGCGGCAACGGCTTGCCCTGGAACAGTTCCAGATCGATGAAGTGTTCGGGGAACTCGCTGGCTTTCAGGTGACTGGCCCCGGGATTCTTCCAGCGATCGGGATCGACGGCGTAATGTGCGAGTTGCTTGCCGGCCGCTCGAAAGAAGGCCGGCACATCCTCGGGCAGGAGGGTCGCTGCGGCCTCGGCGATCCGCTCATGGCCCCCTGACCACCAGGCTCGCGCCTGCTCCAACGGGCGCAGGGCAAGGGCCAGTATCAGACCGGGCACCCCAGCCAGCATGAACCATCGCCGAGCCTGCATGACGACACTCCCGAGCGATTCTCACGAAGTTCCCCGAATGCCAGGGTAGAGCGAATCGGAAGTCGTTGCCAGGGAAGTTTCAGCAAGCGGGAGGAAAGGAGCGCATCATGTTGCCGCGGATCGCACGACTGTCCCTCCTGCTGGTGCTGCTGACGTTCTCGGCCGAGCCTGCCGCCGGGTTCTCCTGGCCGTGGCGCTGGACGGCCCGTCCGAAGACACCGCCGTCGCAGTCCACTCCGGACGTCAACCCGGTCAGTCCCGGCAACTCGGTCCCACCACCGGCCGCCTGGCCGCCGCACGGTCGCGATTCCGGGTCGCAACCGAAGCAGCCCCGATCGCCCGCTCCCTCGGGATTCGGTGCCCTGGTCCCGGAGCAGCGTGTCCCCTCGTTCCGGCCGACCAGCCAACCGACCGTCGGAAACTGGGCGAAGTCCACCCCGGATCCGGCCTGGGCCAGAATTTCGCCCGTGGTTGAACTGGGTCGGCCCGTCGCCCTGCCCGAATCGGCCTCGGCAGAGACGATGGGCACCCTGCCGGCGGTGATGCCGGCTCCCCGGGTCACCACCAACCCGACGCTCGCCCCGCTCCCCTGAATTCCAGCCAAAAGCGAAACCGGACTCAAGCCGGAACCAACCCGACGACGATGGAAGACGATGGCCGAATAGAAGCGGGGGCGGAATACCCCGGGCAGGGTCCCTCACGGAGGAAGAGAGCCGCACCATGACGCCACGGATCTCACAACTGGTTCCCGTGCTGCTGGTGCTGCTGACCTTCGCGGCCGAGCCGGTCGCCGCCTTCTCCTGGCCGTGGCGCTGGTCCAGCCGGCCGAAGACCCCGCCCGCCAACGTCAAGCCGGTAGCCGACTGGCCTCCGCGCGCCCGGGATCTGATGCCGGAACCGACCTTGCCCAGCCTGCCGTCATCCGGCGGGTTCACCCGTTCGGCTCCAGTCCCACGAACCCCCGTGTTCACGCCACCGGCTCCGGTGGCTCCTCCGGTCCAGTCCGGCCCTTCGCCGGTGGTCGTGCTGGGCCGCCCGGTCGCCCTGCCGGAATCGACTCCGGCCGCGGCACTGGCCACCCTCCCGGCGGTCAGGCCGACTCCCGCAGAAACCAGCACGAGATCGACGCCGGTGGCGTCGCTGCCCTACTCCGCTCCGGGGATTGGTCCGGCTCCGAATCCAGCCCAGTTTCAGCGTGTGAGCTTCGACAATCCCCGAACCGTGGTCCGGGCTCAGATCGACGATCCGGCCTTCCTGCCGGTGCAACTGTCCGGCCCGCCACCGGTGCCGCCGCCGGGAGTCGGAGGCGTGGGGAACCCGCTGCCGCCCCTGCCGGAAGGACGCTACAACGCCGGCGTCGAGATGGGCCAGCCCCTTGGCCCGCCGCCGGGATCGTCCTACGGCGAGTTCTTCAATTTCGGCGGCTGGATTCCCGGCTACGTCGATGGTCCCTGGTGTGTCAGCGATCGCGCTTTCGACGAGACCATGATCTCGCCGGTGACACGGCCATCGCAGTTTGAAGATCCGCGTTCGCTCACCGAGTTGCGGCCGGTGTTCATTTACGGCATGATGCCGAACGGATCGAGCTTCAACGGTGGCAACGTGGGCTTCTTTGGCCTGCAAGGCCGACTATCGTTCGGGCCAAGCCTGTCCCTCGTGATGAACAAGCTGGGCGGCGTCTGGATCGATCCCGATGTCGGCAACAGTTCCACCGGCTTCGCCGAGGTCTGGCTCGGGCCGAAGTGGACGTTCTGGCGAGACGATCGCACCGGCAAGGTCGCCGCCGCCGGCCTGACGTTCCAGATTCCGATCGGGTCTTCCTCGACCTACCAGAATACCGGCTCGCTCGGTCTCGATCCGTACCTCAGCTACGGCTGGAACTTCTGGCGGACCAGTTACGGTAGCTTCAACTACCTGTCCACCGTCGGATATGCCTTCCGGGTCGATAGCAACCGCGATGAGTATCTGCACTGGCATACCCATGTCAGCTATGACGTGGCCAACATGCACCGGTTCTATCCGCTCATCGAGTTCGCCTGGTACAAGTACACCCGCCAGGGAGACGTTCCTCCCGGAGCTGTCGTGGGTCATGACCTGTTCAACTACGGCACTCGCGCCGCTGGCTTCCACAGCTACCTCACCGTGGCCCCCGGCTTCCGCTGGAAGTTGAACGAGTGCATCCAGACGGGTATCGCGGCCGAGTGGGCGTTGACCAACACCGCGACCTCGACGGACAAGTTCCGCCTGACGTTCGACATGATCTTCCGCTGGTGAGCGAGGTGGCCCTCCTGCTTGCCCTCCGCGCTCCCTATCATGACAGGGAAAGCGGAGGGCGTGACGATGGTTCCCGTGGCGATACTCGGCGGTTCTGGCTACACGGCTCTGGAGTTGATCCGAATTCTGCTTCGCCATCCCGGGGCGAAGATTGTGACCGTCACGTCGCGTGACCGGGAGACGCCCCGACTGGGTGAGGTTCATCCCTGGCTGGCTGGGCGGATCGATCTGCGCTGCGAACCGTACGACATCGACCGCCTGGTGAAGCTCGGCGTGCAGTGCGTTTTCGGCTGTCTGCCACACGGAGCGAGCATGGCCCTGCTCGGTCCCCTGGTCGAACGGGGACTGCGCGTCGTGGACCTGTCGGCCGACTACCGGTTGCGCGATCCGAACGTCTACGCTCAGTGGTACGGCGAGAGCCACTCCGACCTGGCTCACCTGGCCCAGGCGGTCTATGGTCTGCCGGAATTCTACGGCGACGAGATCGCCACGGCCCACCTGCTGGCCAATCCCGGCTGCTATCCCCAGACGGCGATTCTCGGCCTGGCTCCGCTGGTGGCCGGCCAGCACATCGCCCTGCGCGACATCATCGTCGATAGCAAGAGCGGCGTCAGCGGAGCGGGACGGACGCCGAAACTGACGACGCATTTCCCGGAGTGCAACGAGAGTCTGTCGGCCTACTCGGTCGGCCAGCACCGCCACACGCCGGAGATCGAGCAGATCCTGACCGATGTCGCTGGGGAGTCCGTCGAGGTGATCTTCACACCGCACCTGGTGCCGATGGATCGCGGCATCCTCTCGACGATCTACGCCACGCCGCACCGCTCCCTGTCGCAGGCCCAGTTGCTCGAACTGTACCGCGACTACTACTCCCAGGCTCCGTTCATCCGGGTCAGCGAGCGACTGCCGGCGACCCGCGACGTGGCCCACTCGAACTTCCTCGATCTGTCGGTGCGTGTCGTCCGCGATCGCATCGTGGTGATTGCCTGCCTGGACAACCTGGTGCGCGGAGCCAGTGGCGTGGCCGTGCAGAATTTCAATCGGATGTTCGGCTTCCCGGAGACGACCGCGCTGATGTAGGCCCCGGCGAGTTGTGTGATTTCATTGAGCCGCCGGCTTGCTGGTGGCGAAGGGAAGAGGTCCAGCATGACCCGAGTTCGCGGTTACATCATGGACATGGATGGCGTTCTGGTGCGTGGCCGGAAGCCGATTCCCGGAGCCCAGGGGTGGATTACGCGTCTGCTCGAAACGCGAACGCCGTTTCTGGTCCTGACGAACAACCCGCTCTACACGCCGCGCGACTTGCAGCACCGGCTGGCGTCGGAAGGCTTGCAGGTGCCCGAGTCGCATCTATTCACCTCGGCCCTGGCGACGGCTCAGTTCCTGGCCCAGCAACGGCCGCACAGCACGGCCTACGTCATCGGCGAGTCGGGTCTGACCAGCGCCCTGCACCAGGTCGGCTACACGTTGACCTCGGCTGGGCCGGAGTACGTCGTACTCGGCGAGACGCACTCGTATAATGTCGATCAGATCACGACGGCGATGCGTCTGATCGATGCCGGGGCCCGATTCATCTGTACCAATCCGGACCCGACGGGTCCGTCGGAGGCGGGCATGGTCCCGGCCTGTGGGGCGATGGCCGCCCTGATCGAACGGGCGGCGCGGACACG
>CAYYJM010000092.1:0-290 GCA_964471755.1 uncultured Alcaligenaceae bacterium | reverse complement strand
TACTTCGTCGGCAAACCGAATCCGCTGATGATGCGTCAGGCTCTCAAGACCCTTGGCACCCATTCCGAAGAGACGGTGATGATCGGCGATCGTATGGATACCGACATCGTCGCCGGGATGGAGGCCGGCTTGCAGACGATCCTGGTTCTGACCGGCGTCACCCGGAGCGAGGATGTCGAACGCTTTCCGTATCAGCCGACACGCATCCTGTCGTCGATCGCCGACCTGACGTTGGATCTGGTTGACTCGTGAACCGAAGGTGAGGTGGTGTTTGCACTCGGCCCCATCGA
>CAYYJM010000091.1:0-21411 GCA_964471755.1 uncultured Alcaligenaceae bacterium | reverse complement strand
GCTGGGTGTCGCCGTGGCTGGCGAGTACCTCGACGACGCCGTCCTGGGACTCGAGGATGGACACGTCGAAGGTGCCGCCGCCGAGATCGTAGACGAGCAGGCGGCGCATCTCGCCGTGGCTGGGATCGTAGCAGAGCGAGCCGGCGGTCGGCTCATTCAGGATGCGGACAACCTCCAGGCCGGCCAGTTCGCCGGCTTCCTTGGTCGCCTGACGCTGATCGTCGTTGAAATAGGCCGGCACCGTGACCACGGCCTTCTTGACCGGCTGGCCGAGCGCCTTCTCGGCTCGGTCCTTGAGCGCCCGCAGGATCAGGGCGGAAATCTCCTGCGGCCGATACTCCTTTTCGCCGAGCGGAACCTTGACATCCTGGCCCATCTTGCGCTTGATCGACTTGATCGTCCGCTCCGGATGGACGACCCACTGATTGCGGGCCGCCTTGCCAACCAGGAGTCGGCCGTCCTCGGAAAGGCCGACGAAGGAGGGCAGGATGGGATCGCCGTCCTCCTCGAACACAAAGGGCTTGCCTTCGCGGAAGTAGGCCACCTCGCTGTTGGTCGTGCCGAGGTCGATACCGACGATGATGTCCATGGGTGTCTCCTTCAGTTGTCCCGGGCGACGCGGACCAGGGCGAACCGGATCACGCGGTCTCCCTGACGGTAACCCCGCCGTAGCTCTTCGATCACCTCGCCCGCCGGTCGGCCGGTGCCCGGAACGACCTCCAGGGCCTCCATCAATTCCGGGTCGAAACGCTGGCCCTCGGTCTCGATGGCTTCCAGGTCATGGGCTTCGAGCAGACGGTCAATCCGCTGCACGCTCATGGCGTAACCGTCCAGGAGCGAGCCGACGATCTGACGCACGCGGTCCAGAGCTGCTTGACGGGCCCGGGTCGCGGCCTCGACCCGCTGGCGGCGCAGGGCCTGACGGGCCTCGATCGCCCGGATGTACTCCTGCCAGGCGTGCAGGTCCGGCGCACTGCCGCCAAACCAGCGGCCCCAGCTCGACGCGGTCGGCATCGGCGGCGGCTTGGGCAAGGGCGGCTCCTCCGGCTCGACCGGCAGAGCCTCGGCAAGAACCGGGTCCAGGTTCGTTCGCGCCTTGCCCATCTCGCGCTCGGCCCGGCTCAGGGCATCGCGGACTTCCATCAACTGCTTCAGGTTCACCGTGTCCGGCGAACGGGAGTCATCGACTCCAGGATCTTCGCTGGCCTGGGATTGATTCTCCACGCTGGCCTGGAGGGTGGCGAGCGTGGCGGCGTTCTGCTCCTGCTGGGTGCGTGTGGCCCGAGTCAGCAGGTTGATTTCCTGCCGCAGGGCGATGAACTCGCGCAGGAGCGTGCCGAGGTCTGGCCCGTCGCTCGAAGTCGGCGGCCCTGACGGCAGCGCCGGCTGGCGACGAAGCCAGGTCTCGAATCCTTCCAGCAAGGTCGTCAACTGGCTTCCAGAATCGACAGCAGCCGTGCCAGGCTCACCCGGCGTCGCCCCGTTCGACATGCGATCTCCTCCACGACCGTATCCAGGTGCGCTTGCCGATCTCCCTCGAACAGTTGCTTGCGGAGTCGTTCGTCGCGATTGCGCAGCAGTTCGTAGGCGGCTCGGATCTCGGCGAATTTCTCCGGGGCTCGGTCCGGCGGGAACCGTTTGACCAGTTCCAGATAGCGCTGCCGGATGGCCGCCTCATCCGCGGTCGTCGGCAGATCCAGGACCTTGTATGGGTCGGTCATCGTGAGTTCTCCTCGTCGTCATCGATATCGTCGTCGAGGTCGCCCGGAGCAGAGCCAAACATGTGGCGTAACAGGCCGTGCGGATCGGACAGATCCTCGATGTTGAGACGCTTCTTTTCCGCATCGATGAGCCGTTTCAGATACTCACGATCCTCCGTGTTGGTGATCTCCTTGAGATGGCTGCTGGCATAGCCGAGGTAGTGGACCGGTGGTCCCCCGAAGAAAGTACTCCGGCCCGACTGGACGTCTTTCAGATAGCGCAGGTAGAAGGTGATGGCCTGTGGGACGCTGCGGGGGACGTTCGCCGTCAACTGCGTCAGGGGCCTTTTCGCCTTCAGGTCAATGTAGAGGTGCCCCAGGTCGAGGAGCTGCCGTGGTGTTACCTTTGTCCGGTCGAAGGCCTTGGCCAGCTTCTTGATCGTCTTGTCTCGATGGGTCTTGTAGCCGTGGTAGGGCGCATCGCTGAAGCGGCCCTGGTCGGCGACCATTCGGCCCAGAGCCATGGCCGCTTCCAGGGTCAGGTCGCCGTCGAGCAGGGTTTTGAACTCCTTGTCGATCGGGTCGCGTCTCTTGCGATCCACGCCCGCGGCGTTGGCCTGGACGACCAGGGTGTAGACGACGGCTATCTTCGGGAGGGTCGCCTCCATCTTCTGACGCTGCTGTTCGATTGGTCCCGTATCGCCAGCCTTCCAGGCGATGGTCGCCTCGAGCAGGTTGGCAGTCTGGCGGTCCACCTCGGAGTCGGCCAGATCGCGAGCTCGTAACAGGGCGGACCGGGCCTCGTCGCCGTGATTGGCACGCAGGTGCAGCAGGACGAGCGAGAAGGCGTAGGTGCGGCGAATGTCGCGGACACGGGCATCGAGCGGATTGATGTGGGCGGCCTGCTCGGCACAGGCCAGGGCCTCGGGTATCGCTTCCAGGTCGGCATAGACCATGGCTGCGGTCATCTGGGCATCAAGGTCGTCCGGGAAGCGCTGCCGCAGGTCATCGGCCAGCGGGCGGGCCTGCTCGACCTGGTCCTGGTCGCGCAACTGATGAATCGGGATGATGTACGCCTCGACGAGGTCCGATCCGAGTTGGCGGGCGTGCTGGAAGCAGACCTCGGCGGTCTGGCTCGGACGCGGCCGTTCGCGCTTCTTTGGTCGGCCTCCGCCACCGAAGATGCCGAACGAGAAGTCCGGGTCTTCGTCGAGATCCTCCGGTTGAATGGCGGCGAGTTTACCGGCATGCAGCCAGAGCAGAGCGCGGACACGCTCGGAGTCGTCGCCCCAGAGGGTCTGGTTCGTGGCGATCTCCTTCTCGTAGGCCAGCCAGGCTTTCTGGGCGGCATACGGGTCGTTCTCCCGTTCGAGGGCGAGCGCCTCCAGGCGCTGGAGCTTCGGGTCCTCCCGTGGGGGCTGAAAACTGCGGAGGTAACGCCGTCGTTCGTCATCCGGGGCGGACATCAGGGCCCAGTAGATGGAACGCGACAGACGCTCACGCAGGTCGGCCGGCAGGGCATCGAGAGCCGCCCGATGCTGTTGCAGGTCGGAGAACTCGCGCGACAGGGAGCGCTGCTTGAGGATGCCCTGATGCAGTCGGGCCAGCGTTCCGGTGAGGGAGGCGGCGTCAGACAACTTCTGAGCCTGGGCTGCCAGGCCGGTGCGCGTCTGCGGTGTCTGGGCGTCGCGGAAGGCTGGATCTATTCCCAGGCGAAGCGGAGCGGCCAGGCGGAACGGCAGACGATCGGCGGCGAGCCTGGCCCAGGCCTCGCTCGCACGCTGGTCGTCGTTGGCGTAGTAGGCTTGCAATCCGCGCAGAAACAGTCGCCACTCGGCGAAGGGCGAACGCAGACCGACGCCCTGGAGTTCCGTCCGGGCCTCGTCGTCCTTGCCGCGCTCGACGAGATCAAAGGCCTTGATGATGTGCAGGTGGTCGGCGTGCATCTCGGCGGGCAGATTCTTGAAGCCGGTCGCGCCGAGTTTGACGGCACCATCCGCCATGGTGCCACGGAGCCGATCGATCCCTGCGGCATCTTCCGGAGGAAAGAGTTGCAGGCCCTCCTTGATCAGACCGCTACTGACGGCCAGTTCGGCCACCATCGCGGCCCAGGAGGCGTCTCCAGGGAAGAGGGCCACCAGACGCGGGAGTTCGCTGGCCAGATCGCGTGTTCGGCCTCGCTCGGCCAGGGAGCGCCCAAACCCCAGGGCCGAGCTGCGCAAGACGGTGCGGCTCTCCTCAGAGTTGTTCTGCTGAACCAGATTCCGGGCCAGATCGAAGGCATCCTTCCAGCGCTTCTCACGCTGAGCCTGTTCGATCTTCCGGCGTAGTCCGGCGGTATCCGATGATGCTTTGGCCACGAGAACCCTCGAGGTGCGAGTTCCGCGATCTCCACTTCACCTATGGTAGCAAAAACCGGAGGGGGAGACTCAAGGGCGGTTGGCTCGTTTTGGCAAAAACCGGAAGACGACGCGGTCTCCTTTCCCCCTGCGTTAATAATCGGAAGGCTGACGGACGAAACGATGGGGATGACTTGTCCCGATGGCGCGAACCTGCTTGAATTACTGCCGGGATGGTCCGGCGATCTCGGTAGTCCCGTGGGAAGCGATGACTCGAAATTGCCGTTTTTTCGATCCCTGTGCGAACAATGCTCCCTGAATGTGTCAGAAACCGAACGCTGGATCGTCGGAGGTATGGTGGAGAGCGACGTGACCGGCTCTCGCCTGCACGCTTGGCCTGAGGAGTGATGACTCATGCGCCGAATCCTGTGGATGGCGTCCCTGGCTGCCCTGAGCGCAACGGCCGCCTTGCTCCTGACCTTCTCGAGCGCTCGCTCCGAGGAAATTCCGGAGGAGTTCCGCGATACCGTTCGCCGGGCTCTCAACTGGATGGCCAAGGAGCAGAGCAACGATGGACACTGGGAAGCGCAGGGCGGCCAGTATCCGATCACGATGACCGGCATCGGCGGCATGTCGCTGCTGATGGAAGGCTCGACTGCTCGTGAGGGGAAGTACAAGGACCGCATCCGCAAGGCCCGCGACTACCTGATGAGCAAGGTCCAGCCCAACGGCATGATCGGTAACCCGAACACCCCCGGTGAGGCCGGCCGCTACATGTACGGCCACGGCTTCTCCCTGTTGTTCCTGGCCTGCGTCTACGGCGATGAAGAGGAAGGCGACACCCGGCGTAAACTGGAGGACATCCTCGTCCGGGCCGCCCAGTTTTCACACGATGCCCAGACCCGCCGAAAATCAACCAAGGACGGCAAGGATCTCGGCGGCTGGGGCTACATGTCGGCGAAGGAAGGCAATAACTTCGACGAAGGCTCGGTGACCATCACCCAGGTGCAGGCCCTGCGTGCGGCCCGCAACGCGGGTGTCAAGGTGCCGCCGGAAGCCATCCCCATGTCGCAGATCTACCTGCGCGATTCGACCAACGGTCAGGGGGGTATCATCTACTCGCTGGCCGGTGGCGGTGGCGGCGACGGTCGGCCCGCTCTGACGGCGGCGGCAATCGCCTGTGGTTTCAGCGCGGGGGATTATCACTCGCCGCTGATCAAGCAGTGGTTCAAGTTCGCTCGTGACCGTGTGCCGATGCTCGGAGCCGGCCGTTTCGGCCACGACGAGTACACGCACTACTACTTCGCCCAGGCCATGTACATGCTCGGCAACGACGGCTGGAACAAACTCTTCCCTGGCGACAAGAACCCGATGACCTGGAACAAGTATCGGGAGACCACCTTCAAGTACCTCAAGGATACCATGGTCAAGGAAGGAGCCGATTACGGCTACTGGACCGGCGGACACGTCGGCCCGGTCTTCATCACTGGTGTCCACCTGACCATCCTGCAACTGGACAAGGCCGCGCTGCCGATCTACCAGCGTTGAGCCATCGACCTCGTTTTCGAGGAACCCCATCGTGGCGATGGCGTTCCTCCTGACCTTCCCGGATTCAAGGCGACGTTCCCCGACCGCTTGCACGGTTCCACCCACTGAGAAGTCTCGCATGAGCGACAAGTACACGCAATCCGCCAACCCGAGTAACCTGAACCTGGCGGGTGAAGATCAGGCAGCGGTCAAAAAGATCCGCGACGCCTTCCAGGAGATCAAGACGCAACTGAGTCGCGTGATCGTCGGTCAGGATCAGGTCATCGAAGAGCTGCTCATTGCGATGTTCAGCCGGGGCCACTGCATCCTCGAGGGTGTGCCCGGTCTGGCCAAGACGCTCATGATCTCGACCCTGGCCAAGTCCCTCTCGCTGGACTTCTCGCGCATTCAGTTCACCCCTGACCTGATGCCTTCGGACATCACCGGCACCGAGGTGATCGAGGAGAACCGCTCGACCGGAGCCCGCGAGTTCAAGTTCATTCCCGGGCCGCTGTTCGCCAACGTCATCCTCGCGGACGAAATCAACCGGACGCCGCCCAAGACGCAGGCCGCCCTCCTGGAGGCCATGCAGGAACGACAGGTAACCGTCGGGCGGACGCGCCACCGCCTGGGCGATCCGTTCTTCGTGCTGGCGACACAGAACCCGATCGAGCAGGAAGGCACCTACCCGCTGCCGGAAGCTCAGCAAGACCGCTTCATGTTCAAGGTCTTCGTCCGCTATCCGAAGTTCGACGAGGAGTTCGAGATCGCTCGCCGGACGACGTCTCTGCAAAGCGAGGACGTTCGTGCGGTGCTGACCGGCGACCAGATCCTGGAACTGCAGCGTCTGGTTCGCAAGGTGCCGGTGACTGATCACGTCATCCGCTACGCTCTGGCCCTGGTCCGCCAGACGCGCGTCGGCGAACCGGGCGTGCCGAAGTTCATTCGCGAGTGGCTGGCCTGGGGTGCTGGTCCGCGTGCGGTGCAGTTCCTCATCCTCGGTGCCAAGACGCGGGCTCTGCTCTACGGCCGAACCCACGTTCAGACCGAGGACATCGCCACCCTGGCTCATCCGGTCCTCCGGCATCGCATCCTGACCAGCTTCACGGCCTCGTCAGAAGGGGTCACACCGGACACCGTGGTGAAGAAGATCCTGGACGAGACGCCGCAGAAGGAGAGCGAATTGAGCCGTGACGAGCGGTTCAAGAAGATCTTCGCGAGTTGAACGCTGTCCCTGGCGAGCGGCGCGGCGTCAGCCCGCCGTTTGCATTCTGTCGAAGAACCGGCGGGCTGACGCTCGCGGGAAGAACCGGCGGGCTGACGCTCGCGGGAAGAACCGGCGGGCTGACGCCGCGCCGCTCGCCGATCCCCTGCACCCAAGACGAGTCCGGATACCGTGGCAGCCACCAAAGAAGACCCCCGCCGATTTTTGCATCCCGAGACGATCTCCAAGATCACCCGGCTGGAGCTGCGGGCTCGCCAGGTGGTCGAGGGCTTCATCTCTGGCATGCACCGTAGCCCGTTCTTCGGGCACAGCATCGAGTTCATCCAGCACCGCGAGTATGTGGCGGGCGACGACATCCGCCACCTCGACTGGAAGGTCTGGTCGAAGACCGATCGCTTCTACATCAAGCTGTACGAGGAGGAGACGAACCTCCGGACACAACTGGTGATCGACGTTTCCGAGTCGATGCAGTACGGTCGGGGTGCGCTGAACAAGTACGAGTATGGCTGCACCATCGGTGCGTGCCTGGCCTACCTGCTGCTCCGCCAGCAGGACTCGGTCGGCTGCACGACGTTCGATTCGGCCGTACGCCAGATCGTCCCCTACCGCAGTCAGCAGACGCACATCGACGCGATCGTCAAGGCGATGCACGTCTCGCGCCCCGAGGAGAAGACGGACATCTACAAGATCCTCAGCCGGGTCGCCGAGACGGTCCACGGCCGGGGTATGATCGTTCTGGTCTCCGATCTCCTGGTCGATCGTGATCAGCTGTTCAAGGGGCTGGAGCTGCTCACGCACCGCCGGCATGACATTCTGCTGTTCCACGTCATGGACGAGGACGAGATGACCTTCCCCTTCGCTGGCACGACCCGGTTCGAGGGGATGGAGGAGATGCCGCAGTTGACCTGCGATCCGCGTGCGCTGCGAGATGGCTACCTGGAAGCGCTGGAAGAATACCTGGTCGAGGTCCGGCGGGGTTGTGCCCGGCTGGGCATCGACTACAAACTGGTCAAGACGAGCGATTACCTGGACGCGGTGCTGTCCGCATACCTGCACCACCGCAACGACCCGCGTTCCCGACCGGGAGCGGGATCGGCGTTCGCCTCCGGTGAGTGACCGAGGCGACGCTGGCTGCCGTTGTTTGACTGCACGATTCACCGCACCCGACAGCAAGGCGGACGGTTCATGGAGCTGTTCCTTCATCCCTGGTACATGATCGCCGGCGGCGTCCTGGTCAGTTCGCCGATCCTCATCCACCTGATCAACCGGATGCGGTTCAAGCGGATTCGCTGGGCGGCCATGGAGTTTCTGCTCAAGTCGCAGAAGCGAAATCGTCGGCGACTGATCATCGAGCAGCTTCTGCTGCTGCTCCTGCGCATCCTCATGGTGCTGCTGGTCGCCTTCCTCGTCGCTCGCTTCGTTGGCGGGGCCCTGGCAGCCTCCGGCACGGGCGTGCTGCATGCGGTCGTCATCGACGACACGCTCAGCATGTCGGATCGCTGGGCGAAGGAAGCCGGCGGCACGACCAACTCGTTCGAGGTGGCCAAGGAACAGGTGGCCGAACTGGCCAAGTCCACCTCGCAGGCCTCGGCCGCCCAGTTCATCAAGGTGATGCTCCTCTCCGAGCCGGACAAGGTCCTGCTGGAGGAGCAGATCAGCGATCGAACCGTGGGCAATCTCGACAAGGCCCTTTCGGATCGCAAGGTGACGGCGATGCACGTCCCGGCTCACGTCGGCCTGCAAAAGGCCCAGGAGGAGATCCTCGGCGCGCCACAGGGACAGAAAATCGTCCACCTCGTCAGCGACTTCCGCGAGACGGACTGGTCGAGCGGCCCGAACACGGCCGAGTTGAACAAGACGGTCGAGTCGCTCTTGCAGAACAAGATCCACCTGAGCCTGATCGACACGGCCCACCCGTTCCGCAAGGACACGGCTGGAGTCGCGCGGAACCATGACAACGTCTGCGTCGAGTCGCTCAAGGCCGGGTCGCGCATCATTCCCGAGGGCCAGGACATTCCGTTCGAGGTGGTCGTCCGCAATCACGGCACGACCAACGTCTCGCCGCAGTTGGTCATCCGGGTTGATGGCCGCGAAGAAAACCGCGGCTCAACCCTGCTACCGTCGATCGCTCCGGGGCAGGAGTACACGCACAAGTTCGACGTTCGCTTCAACAAGAAGTCGAAGGCTCCGGTGGAGTACATCCAGATCCGGGCCGAGATCCGACCGGGCGATACGGGCCTGGACGCCGACCACGTCCGCGATCTGGTCCTCGAACTACGTGAGAAGATTCCGGTCCTCGTGGTCGATGGTCGGGGCACAGGTGAGGGCTCCAAACCCGGCGGCGACCTGTTCTACGTCCAGGAAGGGATCAACGCAACCGGCTCGTACGTCACCGTGCCGGTGACGCTGGCCGAGTTGGAGCGTTTGCCACTGGAGACGTACGCCGCGGTCTACCTGCTCAACGTCAAGACGATCCCGGAGCCCATCGTCGCCCGGCTGAAGGCGTTTGTCGAGAAGGGCGGCAATCTGGCCTTCTTCCTCGGCCCGGAGATCCAGGCATCGTTCTACAATGAGATACTGCATACGCAGAACAACGGTCTGTTCCCGGTCATGATCGAACTGCGGCCGACCGATCCGCTGCCCCCGGAAGAACGCCAGCGTCGGCTACAGAACGATCCGGGGAACAAGATCCTCTACCGCGACAAGAGTCATCCGATCGTCCGTGAGGCGTTCGCGCTGAACGAGAACCTGCACCTGGTCGTGATCGACCGCTACCACGAACTTCGGCCACGCTCCCAGTGGGTGCCGGACGCCCAGAAGGAGACGGTCGAGGTGCTGACGCTGCCGAGCAAGCGGACGGTTGAGGATTTCAAGAAGCGGGTTCAGCCGCTGATGATCCAGGCCGTCGATACAGTCAACGAGCTGGCCCAGACCGACAAGGCGATGGAGAAGTACAAGGAGCCCATCGAGGCGTATCGTCGCTTCGTGGTCACGGCCCTGGAGAAGGAGTTCCTCTTCGAGTTGACGCTGGTTCTGGAAGATCTGCTCAACAATCCGGGCGATCCCCCTCCTCCGGAGGGGGCCTCGGCGGAGGAGCAGGCCAAACCGCGCCGTCCGAGCATGGCGGAACTGTGGGCCCGACCGCAGATGCGCCGCCTGGCTCAGGAGTTGAAGCAAGCCCGCGAGGCGGCCCTGTTCGGCGATCCGCTCCTGGTCACCCGACCGTACGGCAAGGGGAAGGTGGTCGCCTTCCTGTCCTCGGCCGGGCCCCAGGAGGTCGAGAAGGACAAGCAGTGGAACCGGCTGGCCTCGGGTGATCCCGGTTCCAGCACGACGTTCATGCCGATGATGATCGAGCTGCAACTGTTCCTGACCAGCCAGCTCGACACGCAGAATCGGCTGCTGGCCAATGGTGCCGGCGGGACGCTCAACTTCTCCTTCCCGAAGGAGGAATTCGGCGAGACGCTCGAAGTTCGCTTCGTGCCGCACCCGGATTTCCGCAATCAGGCCGAGGGCGGCCTGGGCCAGGCCGCTCAGGAGAAGCCGCTGGCCACGGTCAAGATGACGGAAGGGGAAACGGCCTTCACCTACAGCTTCAGCGACACGAAGAGGCCGGGCGTCTACGTGTTCGAGACGACCCGCAAGAAGGCCGAGGCCGGCGCTCAGAAGGAAACGAAACTCTTTGCCTTCAACGTCGATGCCGAGGCGGAAAGCAATCTGAAACGAGCGGCTCGACAGCGGCTCGACGAGAATCCGACGCTGCGGGAGAAGTATCGTGACGTCGGTGTCTCTCTGCTCGGGCCGGGCGAATCCTTCGACAAGTTCAAGACGAAGGACCCCGACGTGTCGGAGTCGCCGTGGCTCTACCTGCTGTTCCTGATCATCCTGATCTGCGAGCAGGCCCTGGCGGTTCACCTCAGCTTCCACCTGAAGGGGAACGAGGGGAGCGGCTCCGCCTCGCCCGCGCCGCGAACGGCGGCGGCCTGAAGTAACGTCCCCATTTAGCCGCCGGCTTGCCGGCGGTCTTCGTCGCGAATACCCGCCGGCAAGCCGGCGGCCAAATGACCGGCGGACAGTGTTGGCACGACGCACCCGCATGAGATGCAGGAAATGAACGAGACACAAACGACCCAGTACAGCGAGTTCGTCTTCCGACGTCTGTCCGAGCCCGTCAAGACGTTCTGGGGCCAGGATCTCAACCCCATCTGGTGGCTGATCATCCTGGGCGTCGTCCTTGCCTTCGCCCTCTTCTACGTCGTGTGGATGTACACGAAGGACGCCCGCGGCATCGGCCCCTACTGGGCGGCCCTGCTCGGCTTTCTGCGTCTGAGCGTCTACGCCATCCTGACGCTGGTCTTCCTGCTGCCGGCCGTCCAGACTGGCGAGGATCAGGTCATCACGCCCAAGGTGATCCTGCTGTTCGACACGTCCCGGTCGATGCAGCATACCAACGATGAACGGCCTCGTGAGGGGCAGAAATGGGAGGACGTTCCGTTCCGTCAGGACAAGGTGCTGAACCTCATCGACAAGGAGAACTTCGGCTTCCTCACCGCGCTGATGGAGAGCGGGTCGGTGTCGGCCTATCGCTTCGGCAATCGACTGGACGAATCGTACTTCTACTTCCACAACGGCCTCAACTTCACTCGGGACGAGCTGGAGAGCTGGCGCAAGGCGGGCGGGAACCTGGCTGACCTGCCCGAGGCGAGCCAGACCCTCTGGACGAAGTGGGAGGATCGCCGGCGAACGCTGGCCAGGAACTCCGGGGCCGAGGTGTCGGTGCCGTCACCGAAACTGCTGCCGCGCGACCTGTGGGCGACCTGGCTCAAGCCGGAACCGAAACAGGAGAAAGGCAAGGAACCGGTCGAGATCAAGGAGCCGGCCGGTCTGGGCGAGATCGACCTGAAGCGCTGGCAGACGCTGCGCGACTACAACAAGCAGTGTTCTCTGGCCGGCGACTTCCTCGGCACCAATGTCGCCGACGCCGTCCTCGCCGCCCTGGAACGCGAGAAGAACAACCTGATCCAGGGCATCGTCGTCTTCAGCGATGGCAAGAATACCGTGCTGAACACCGAGACGATCGAGACGCTGGTCGAGCGGGCCAAGGGGTCCAAGGTGCCCGTCTTCTTCGTCGGCGTCGGAGCCGATCGGCCGACGGTTCGCATCGACATCACCAACGTCCGCCTGCCGCGCACCGTACGACCGGATGACGCCTTCAAGGGCGTCGTCGAGGTGGTCGGAATTGGTCTGCCGGACAAGGAACAGAACGTGTTCGTCGATGTGTCGCACGTTCGCATCACGCGCAAGAAGGTGGAGGTCGAGGTCGAGGTGGACGGCATGAAGCGCAAGGAGGTGCGCGAGAAGATCGAGGAAGAGGTCCTGCCGCTGGCCCTGATCGAGCGCGACGAGAAGAAGGCCGAGAAGGATCTGGTGAAGATCCTCCTGACGCCGGAGAACGGTGGCAAGATCACGCTGCCAGTCATGAAGGGGAAGTTCGACAAGAGCCCGATCCCGAAGTTCGACGCCGAGTTCGCGATCAATCCGCAGGTGCTGGCCGACGCGGCCGGGATCAAGCTGGACGATGCGAAGTATCTCGGCAAGAAGTGGGAACTCCAGGCGACCGAGACGGACCCGGCCGGCCTGCGCTACAGCGAGATCCGCTTCACGGCCCGGACGCCGAAGCACGACGATGAGATGGTCAACATCGTCGAACACGTCGCCAAGCCGGTCGGCGTGGCCGTGATCAAGAAGAAGCTGAACGTCCTGGTGTTCGCCTCCAGTGCGAGCCGTGAGTATCAGTTCATGCGGTCGATGTGGTCGCGCGAGGTTGAGAAGGAGCGGGCCGAGTTCAGCATCTACCTGCAAAACCCGCCCGGCGTGACCACCCGTCGCGAGGGCATCTTGCAGGACATCGATCAGGACCGCTTCCTGAACTTCCTGCCCTATCGCCGCAATCAGGAGCCGTCGGCGGAGGAGCTGGCCTTCTGGCTGCCAGCGGCGAACAAGCGGCTGGATCGGATGAAGAAGCGCTGGAAGGAGACGGCCGGGGCCGGCGAGGCGGAGCCGTCCTGGCCGAAGCCGGAGGAACTGGCCCGCTTGATCGCCGGGTTCTACGACCTGGGCAACTACGACGTGATCATCGCCCTCGACCCGGACTGGGGCCGCATCGCCGATGAGCCGCGTGCCGAGGACGCCGTCCGCAAGGAAGGCGGCAAGCTCGACGTGCCGGACCTGGCCACCCGTCTGAAGACGATCCAGCAGTGGGTGGACAACGGCGGCGGCCTGGTCGTGGTTGGCGGCGCGATCAACACGATCGAGCTGGCCCGGCCACGCAAGTCGGGCAGCACCGACAACGTCTACAAGCCGATCCAGGAACTCTACCCGGTCGTCTTGCAGGACATCCGCGTCCGCGAGGTGGACAACAAGGCCGAGGTGCCCTATCCGCTGAACCTGGACCAGGCACCGCCGGAGATGGAGTTCATGCGGCTGAAGGAGTCCAACGACGGCCTGTTCCTGACCGACTGGAAGGAATTCTTCGGCGAGGACAAGGAGAGCCCCAGCGGCGTCAAGCGCGGTTTCTACTGGTATTACCCCAGCGAACGGGTTCGCGAGGGGGCTCTGGTCGTGGCCCGGTACACGCATCCCGGCGCGCTGATGAAGGACGGCAAGCAGCAGCCGTTCCTGGTGGTCAGCGATCCGGCCAGTGGTCGGCGTGTCGTCTGGCTGGCGTCGGCCGAGATGTGGCGTCTGCGGACGTTCCACGAGGCGTATCACGAACGCTTCTGGACGAAACTGGCCCGCTTCGCCGCGGCCGGCAGCCAGGCCAAGTCGAGCAAGCGCATCACGCTGATCATGGCCCCGTCGTTCAAGGCGAACAACTACGCCGAGATCGAGGCCAAGATCGAGACGCTCGATGGTCGGCCCTTGAAGGTCGATCCGAAGCTGGAGCCGGGAAATCTGCCGCAGGTGATCGTGTCGCTGCCGCAGGGCCTGCCGGCCCAGGCGAGCATCACGCCGATCAAGCTGCTGCCCAAGACCGGGGCCGAGGGCTGGTTCAGCGGCAAGTTCCTGGTCCGCTATCCGGGACCGGGCTACCGCATGGAATTGCAGGTGCCGCGAACTGGCGACACCGACACGCGCAGCTTCGACGTTGAGGAGTCCAATCCCGAGACGGACGACACCCGGCCGGACTTCCCGACGATGTACCAGATGGCCAGCGAGGCCACCGAGGTTCTCGACCGAATCAAGGACACCGAGGTCCGCAACAAGGTCCGTCTGGCCCTGTCGCGACCCCGGCCAGTCAAGGCGGGCGAGGACAAGGTCGATCCGACCGCCGCGGAGAAGCTCAAGCTCTTCTTCGAGATGGGGAACGCCAGCCTGATTCCGGGCTGCATGACCATGAAGCCGGAAGAGCGGCGCGTCCGTGGTCGGATCAAGGACCAGTGGGACGAGGGCTTTACCCTGTGGACGCCGAAGGATAAGCCGAACGAGCCGGTCAAGATCTCCTACGTACTGCTCCTGATCGTCGGCCTGCTGTCGGCCGAGTGGTTGATTCGCAAGCTGTTGCGATTGGCGTAAACGGGATCGGCGAGCGTCGGCGAGCGTGGGGCGTCAGCCCCATGACTCTTCTGCCGGAGAGAAATACTCATGGGGCTGACGCCCCACGCTCGCCCTGACGACATCGAGTTCCCCAAGCGAGTAGTGCCTCATGGCCACCATGGACCGTAAACCCGATCGTGAACACCTCGCCGCGGACCATTCCAGGGTTCGCAGTCCGCTCGGTGTCCTGCGCAAATACATTCGGATGTACGTCAGCCTGGAAGGGCTCGGCTTCTTCCTGACGTTCCTCTTCCTGTGGTTCTGGATCGGTCTGCTGCTGGACTACGGCGTCCTGTTCAAGCTGCTGGGCATCGACTACGCCCAGTCGCTGCCGCTCGCCAGCACGACCGGCCAGATCCTGCGTGTCGGCCTGCTCGGCGGTCTGCTCGCCTGGCTGGCGACCCGGTTGATTTTCCTGGTCGTCGTTCGGTTCTTCCGCGATTTCAGCGATCCGTCACTGGCGTTGCTGCTGGAGCGTCGCTACCCCGACGAACTGGGCGATCGGCTGATCACGGCCGTCGAACTGGCCGATCCGGAGAAGGCGGCGATGCAGGGCTACTCCGTGGTCATGGTCGAGGAGACGATCCACGAGGCGGCCCAGCGCGTGCAGAAGGTGCCCATCCGGGACGTGTTCGACTGGGGCCGACTCCTGCGGACAGGGCTGATCGTGGTCCTCCTCGGTGCAGTCGGCTATACCCTGGCCGTGGGGCTGTTCCATCAGTTCCGGCTCTACCAGAGCAACCGCGGCGATCTCAGCGGCTTCCAGCGATTCCACGATGTCGCCACGATCTGGGTCAAGCGGAACGTCCTGCTGCAAGACACGCCCTGGCCGCGCGATCAGCAACTCGTCGTCCTGTTCCCGGCGCAGGATCCGGCCCGGCTCGGCTACAACCTGGGCCGCACTCCGGTCCGCTACCGGGCGCTGAAGTACGTCGTCGCCGACGAGAACGACGCGCAGGGCTGGCGGCCCCTGCTCTACAAGGATCTGCTCGATGAACGCGTCAAGCTCGTCGAGGGCGAGGTGCCCGCGCCGCCGGAGAACTGGAAGGGCAAGTATCATCCCGAGGGCGAAATCTCTCTCGATGAGATCGAACTGGCCTGCGAGCGACTGCCGATCCGTTCGTCCGATCCAGACATTGGCGCGGACTCCGCCTGGAATCTGCGTGAACTGCGCGAGGACGGCGAGGGCTACCGGCCGCTGCGCTGGTCGGACCTGCGTGGGAATCCTCAGTTTGGCATCCTGGTCCCCCGACTGTCGGCGACCTGGGATCCGCGCGGCGTCGTCGCCCTGTTCGGGGCCGGAACGGCCTCGTTCGCTCCAAACACCCTTTCGGCCCTGGCTCTGGCCGACTGCGAGCCGGGGGCGGATCTCACCGTGGACGACGTACTCGCCACGCTGAACGACCTGGACCGACGGCGAGCCCAGAAGAAGGTCACCGATCCGGCTCTGCTGGAGAAGATGCTCGACGTGCGAGCAGTCTTCGACCGTCTGGAGCGGCTCGATCGGATGCGCGACCTGGCGACGCGCGTCAACAGCTACCTGCAACAGCCGGCCCTGAGTCAGGTGGCTCGCATCCTGACGCTGCCCGATCAGGCCGATCTGGTCAGCACTCTTCGCAACAGTGACACTCGCGTGTCCATCTCGCGAACGCGGGACACCAACGAGTTCAACGGACAGATCGACCTGCCCAACCGCAGCGACACGATCTACTACTACCTGCGCACCGATGGCTACTCGACGCCGACGCGGACGCTCCAGGTGATCGGCCCGCCGCAGCTTCTCCACCTGCGTTCGGAGGAGATGCAGCCGGCCTACCTGTTCTATCGCTGGGGCCAGCCCCGGATCGGCGGCGGATTCAATCCCGACGTCAAGCCGCAGGATCTGCTCGGCCTGAAGCAGAAGATCGACGGGGCCGATCGTCTCAACGCCGGGTCGCCGGTGTCGCGCCTGGAGGTGCCGGCCGGCACCGACCTGACGCTCAAGGCGACGGCCGAACGCCCCCTGGCGAAGGTGGCTCTCACCCAGGGCAAGGGGCCGCCCCTGCCCGACAACGTGATCATCACCGGGCCGGATGATACCGAGGAATTCACCATCACCTTCCCGAACCTGCGCACGGACGCCGTCTTCCAGATCGACATGACCGACCTGGACGGCGTGACGGGAACGCGGAACGTGACCATCAAGGTCCGCGAGGACAATCCGCCGGACCTGCCGGACATGAAGCCGCTGGCCATCCTCCGCAAGAACAAGGAGGGCCAGTATCTGGTCACGCCCGACGCCCGTGTGCCGTTCGACGGCCAGGTTCTGGACGATCGCGGTCTGTCGTCGATCCGCTACGTCTACACGGTCGAGAAGGTCGACCTGATTCCGAAGCTGAACACGGACGTGCTGGGCCTCTACCTGGCCTCGTTCGTCAGCGCCGGAATTCGCGGTCAGGTGCCGCTGACGACGTTGCCGCTCTACCTGGAGGCCACGACCCGTAACGCCAGGGCCGAGGCGGAGCGCATCGCGAAGGTGCAGGTGATCCGGACACCAACCCTGCCCGGCCTGATCGACGCGATCAAGAGCGGGGAGATCGAGAAGGATCCGTTCCTGACCCTGGAGGCGATCAAGGAGCTGCTGCTCCAGGCGCAGGGGCTGCCGTTCCGGCCGATGGTTCGGCGGTACGATCTGGTGCCGGATCGCTTCAACACGATGCGTGGCGAATCAGCCCGTCTGACGCCGGAGAAGAACGACTTCCCGGTGCCGTCGGTTCAATTCGATGGCAAGGCGCTCAAGGTGATCGGCGAGACCACCTTCCAGCCACGCTACAAGCTGGTCCTCTGGGTCGAGGGCGTGGACAACGACGTGGAAGGCGGCGTCGATCGCAACGGTGTGCCGCAACCGCACGTGACATCGAGCAAGGACCGTTACAACTTCCTGGTCATCCCGGAGTACGAGCTTCTGCTCGAGATCAACAAGAGCGAGGAGTTGCTCAACTTCCGGCTGATGCAGCTGTCGCGCGGCGTCGAGGGCGGCAAGTCCTGGGAACACGACTCGCTCACCAAGATGGAAAGCGACCTGGGCACCGATCTGGTGCAACTGGCTGGCAGCAACGTCAAGAACGCCGAGGTCCGGCAGATGGCGGCCCGGATCCGGGCCATCCAGACGCTGCTGGGCCGGGGCCAGACCTACTGCCAGGACGTGCTGACCGACTACCGTCTACTGATGCAGGAGATGGAACTCAACCGCGTCAACGAGGACGAGTTGACCAAGAAGCGGCGCGACGTGGTCGATCCGCTCGGTCGGGTCATCGACGTGAGCTTCCCACGGGCTGGAGCGAGCATGAACACGTTCGCGCAGGCCCTGCTCCAGGCCGGCGGCGGCGAGGCGGCGACGACCGTTGATCCGGCCGCCCTGGCCGCAGCCAAGGCCCAGGGAGCCCTGGCCCAGGTGGCCTTGCGCGAGCTGCACAACGAACTGGAGGCGGTCATCCAGGCCCTGGAACAGGTGGCCAACCTGGCCAAGGAGATCGAGAAGCTCAAGCGCCTGGCCGAGAAGAAGCAGGCCGAGAGCGAACTGTACGAACGGATCAAGCGGATCATCGAGGCAGATGAACTTCGACGGCTGGAAGAACTGCTTAATCCCAAGAGTCCGTCGAAGCCGTGATCGATCCCCGGCGAGCGGCGCGGCGTCAGCCCGCCGGTTCTTCCCGCGAGCGGGAATTCGCCCGATCCTGCGGAATTGGGATAGGTGTTTGCCAGTGGACACCTGGTCGTCTACTAATGGAGGCCAATCCGTCAACCGGATAGCCTGGATAGATCATGGGTCCTGGTCGCCTGGGAGAAAACGCTCCAGGGGGTCGACTCGTCGGAACCAACGCTAGCCATTGATCGGGGCCATCCCCGAACCGCACTGGGAGGAACGAGTACAATGATGCGTCGCCTTCTGGCCACCCTGGGCGTGACGGTTCTCGCCTTCACGCTCGTTCTGCGGGCGGCCGATCCCGTCCCGACGAGCAAAACCCCCGCCGGCGGATTGACGCCGGAGCAAATCGAAGCCTTGCAGAAGGAAACGGCCTTCAAGCAAGCGCAGATGAAGAAGGATTTCGAGGAGTTCCGCACGGCCATCCTGACCCTGGCCCAGCGGCTGGAAGCCAGCCCGCGCCAGGAGGACAAGGACAAGGCCCGGCTGCTCCGCGATGCCATCGAGTTGGCCAACCAGCAGGGCGTCGAGACCAAGTTCCAGACGATGCTCGGGCTGCTGAAGAAGGACAACGCGCTGAAGAACACCGGCGTCCTGGATGACCTCTTCAACAAGAATGAGGATCTCCGGGCCGATCTGCTGGCGCTGATCAAGCTGCTGCAAAGCGACGACCCGGACGCCCGACTGCGCGAGGAGCGACTGCGTCTCGAACGGATGCTGGAGCGACTGCGTGAAGTCATCGCCAAGCAGGAGCGCGTCCGGGCTCAGACCGAGATCGGTCGCAAGGAAGCCGCCGACTTGAAGAAGGAGCAGGAGAAGGTCACGGCCGAGACGAAGGGCCTGATCGGGAAGGAAGCCGGCAAGGAAGAGAAGGGCGCGACCAAGGCCGAGGGCAAGCCGGGTGAGGCAAAGAACGCCTCCGCGGCCGAGGGTAAAGAAGATGCCAAGGATCTGAAGGGCGAGAAGAAGGAAGGCCCGGGCACCGGCACGCCTTCGGAGAACAAGAACCCTGGCCAGGCCGAGGGTAAGGAAGGCGGCCAGCAGCAGGGCATGGAACAGGGCCAGCAGGGCGAGTCCAAGCAGGGCCAGCAGGGCGGCAACCCGGAGAACAAGCCGGCCGAGGGCAAGCAGGGCCAGCAGGGTCAGCAAGGCAACCAGCAGAATCAGGGCCAGCCGAGCGAGGGCAAGCAGGGCGGTCAGCAGGGGCAGGAAGGCCAGCAGGGCGAAGGCAAGCAAGGCGGCCAGCAGGGCCAGGGCCAGCAGGGCGAGAACAAGCAGGGCGGTCAGCCGTCCGGCCAGAAGGGCGAGAACAAGCAGGCCGGTCAGGGCCAGGGCCAGCAGGGCGAAGGCAAGCAAGGCGGCCAGGGCCAGCAGGGCGAGAACAAGCAGGGCGGTCAGCAGCCCGGCCAGAAGGGCGAAGGCAAGCAGGGAGGTCAGCAGAGCCAGGGGAACCAGGGCGGGCAGCAGGGGCAGGGCCAGCAGGGCGCGAGCGAGCAGGGCCGCCAGGGCCAGGGCGAGGGCAGGCAAGGTGGCCAGCAGAGTGGCCAGAAGGGCCAGCAGGCCGGCCAGGGCAAGCAAGGCGGCCAGGGCCAGCAGAGCGAAGGCAAGCAAGGCGGTCAACAAGGCGGCCAGCAGGGCCAGGGCAAGCAGAGCGGTCAGCAAGGTGGTCAGCAGGGCGGCCAGAAGGGCGAAGGAAAGCAGAGCGGCCAGCAAGGCGAGCAGAAGGGCAGCCAGGGCAAGCAGGGCGGCCAGCAAGGCGGCGAGCAGAAGGGCAAGGAAGACGGCAAGGGCGAGAACAAGCAGAGCGGCGGTCAACAGGGCCAGCAAGGCGGCCAGCAGTCCGGCAGCCAGAGCAAGCAGGGCGGCCAGCAGGGCAGCCAGGGGAGCCAGGGCAAGGGCCAGAGCGGGCAAAGCGGCCAGAGCGGGCAAAGTGGTCAGAGCGGCCAGAAGGGCGGCCAGCAACAGCAGAAGACCCCTGAGGAGCAGGAAGCCCGCAAGCGGATCGAGGACAGCAACAAGTATCAGGAGAGCGCCGGTAAGAAGATCGAGGGCAAGGACAACCCGGGCGCTGGCAACGATCAGGATCAGGCCATCAAGGAACTGCAGAAGGCCCAGGCCGAACTCGAGAAGCTCCTGAAGCAGAAGCGGCAGGAAGAGATCGAGCGACTGCTGGCCAAGCTACAAGGCCGCTGCGAGTTCATGCTCGCCCTGCAAAAGCGCGTCCGCGATGAGACGGTCAAGGTCAACGACGACACCAAGGAACGCAAGCTCAGCGAGCCTGAGCAGCGCGACAAGGAAACCAAGTCGAACGACCTGATGATCAAGGAAGAAGAGATCGTCAAGGAGGCCAACATGGCCATCCGCCTGATCGAGTCCGAGGGCTCGGCCATCGCCTTCGCCGAGGTCTTCAAGCAGGTTCGCGGCGACATGATCAACGTCGCTCAGCGTTTCCGCCGGACGGACGTCGGCGACATCACCATCGCGATTGAGAACGACATCATCGCTACGCTGGAGGAGATGGTCGAGGCCCTGAAGCAGGCTCGCAAGGAGAATCAGCAGAAGCAACAGCAACAGCAGCAGCAACAGCAACAGCAGCAGCAGAAGCCGCAGGATCAGAAGCTGCTGGATGCGATCGCCGAGCTGAAGCTGATTCGCTCACTGCAAAAGCGGGTCAACGACCGCACCGAGTTGTACGCGAAGAAGTACAGCGGTGAGCAGGCTCCGGTGCCGAGCGAGGCGAAGGACACCAAGGCTCGCGAGGATGCCGAGGCGATCCTGAAGGAAATGCAGGGCCTGTCCACCAGCCAGGAGAAGATCGGCAAGATCACCCGCGACATCGCGCTGGGTCGTAACAAGACCAACTGAGGCCGGCCAGGGCCGACCTCCGGGAGCGTCGTGGCGATTCGTTCGCCCCGACGCTTTCGGTCTGTTCGGGCTGGCACGGATTCGGGAACAGGCACCACGGTATAATCAACGAAACTCCTGCCGAGTTCCTCCTGGAGATCGATCACCATGACGCGACGCTTCGCGTTTACCTTCCTGCTCCTGTTCGGAGTAGCCACACTGGACAGCCCGGCCGCCGAGCTGAAGACCCTCAAGGGTAAGACGGTAACTGGCGAACTGACCAGCATCACCGACAAGCAGATCGTGATCACCCAGGGCGGCAAGGCGATCGCCACGCCGCTGGAGGAGGTCCTCCTGCTCGACCTGGCTCCGCCGGCCAAAATGACGAGCGACACACCCGTCACGCAGATCGAGTTGATCGACGGAACGCTCCTGCTGGGCAAGGAGCTGCTCATCAAGAAGATTGAGAAGGGTGAACTGATCCCCGAGGAGAAC
>CAYYJM010000090.1:8944-21517 GCA_964471755.1 uncultured Alcaligenaceae bacterium | reverse complement strand
ATTCGAGATTGCCGTGGTAGAGGGCGTTCGCGAGCGACTCTTGAATGGCGATGGCAACCCTCATCCGGGCGGTCTGGTCGCCGATCGAGAAGATGAGAAGCTCTTCCTGGATCAATGAGGCCAGCTCAGGAATCAAGATGGGATCGTTGCCCAACTCGAACAAGCCGGTGCGGGAAGTCTGACAACTCATGATTTGTCGTCGTCTCCGATTCACTTCAACCACGTTGAGAAGCTGTCGGAGAGTGTCGACGAGATGGGAAGTCAGAAAATCCTTCGGGACGTAACTCGCCGCTCCAGCGCTCAGAGCGCTCATCGCGACGGTCTCACTACCGTAGGCCGTCATCAGGACGACCGGGATCTGAGGATGGTCGGCACGGATCGCCTTGACGACCTCGAAGCCGTCCATGCGGGGCATATGGATGTCGGTCAGCACAAGACACGGCTTGGCCGTCTCCACGAGACTCAGCGCCTCGATGCCGTCGTTGGCGTGGATCACTCGGCGGCCGAGGCCGTCGCGAATCAATCCACCTGCCAGCCGCCTGAAGAGGGCCGAGTCGTCCACAACCAATATCGGCGGCTCGCCGTGATCCGACTCCGTGGGATCCAGCGATACGGAGTCATTCAAAATTTCCGCCATAGCATTCATGGAATGAGTCCCGAGAGTCCAAACCGTGCAATGATATGCTCCTCCTGAGGTCGTCCTACGTGAGCACTTTAGAACACGCCTTGATCGATCCTGGGTTGGCCGGAAAAACCCGGCCTCACGATTCGGGTTCCACATCGGAACGTCGCCGCGCGTCGGCGACCGAATTTCACAGGGTCATGATCATGTTGAGCTTTGATCTCCAACATGCCTCGCGGTGCCGGAATGTTCGAAAGTCGCGTTCCATCAGATCAGGGTGCGCAAAGGAGTGGATGGAAAGCCGTGGCCGTCGGGCGCCCGACAGCCAACGATCCCCAGCAGGTACTTGTAGTGTCCGGGAACCGGTTCCAAGCGGGCGTCCTCGGCAAGCGTGTAGGGTTGCCGTCGCTCCCACGCCCGGTCCCCGGCCGGGACGCTCCAGAAATCCCCGGCCCCGTCCCGCACGATCCAACAACTGGGCCGGCTTCGGTCTACGTAGAGTGATACCCGCGGATGTCCAGTTCGCATGGTCATTTTGGGCCTCCATGAGTGGTTGCGATCGTTGCCGAATCCGTCGAGAACCACCACAAATGATTTTAGCGAAGATCGACCCTGCCAGGCCATCGCCCACCGACTTGTCCGTTTGTAACGCTTGCGCCGACACCGACGGGTCTCGCCCAAAATCGCGCCCCCTCCGGCTTGTGTGGCGATAAGTCGTGTCGGATATACTGAAATGAAATAGGCCCCGATCCGAACCGCGCCCCCCGAAGTGCGGGGAGAACAGCCATGACCGCCGAAGAGCAGCGCCTTCAGGAAGCCCGGAAGGAGCAGGTCCCATGGCGCAAGTGGGGGCCATATCTCAGCGAACGGCAGTGGGGGACCGTCCGCGAGGACTATAGGGGGCGACGCCTGGAACTACTTCCCTCACGACCAGGCGCGGTCCCGCGCCTATCGCTGGGGTGAGGACGGTCTGGCCGGTTTCTCCGACGACAAGCAGCGCCTTTGCTTCGCCCTGGCTCTGTGGAACGGCAAGGACCCCATCCTGAAAGAGCGGCTGTTCGGCCTGACCAACAGCGAAAGCAACCACGGCGAGGATGTCAAGGAGTATTACTTCTACCTCGACAGCACGCCGACGCACTCGTACATGAAGTACCTCTACAAGTATCCGCACGGGGAATTCCCGTACGACAAGCTTGTGGAGAGGAGCCGCCGCCTCGGCCGGAATGAGTTCGAGTACGAATTGCTCGACACCGGCATTTTCCATGACAATCGCTACTTCGACGTCTTCGTCGAATACGCCAAGGCGTCGCCGGAAGACGTCCTGGTTCAAATCACCATTCACAACCGCGGGCCCGAGGCCGCCGAACTCCACATTCTGCCGACGCTGTGGTTCCGAAACACCTGGTCCTGGACCGGCCTCGCCGACCGGCCGAGTCTGCACCGAGTCGACAACGCGATCAAGGCGACTCATCCCAAACTCGGGGAACGCCTGCTTCGATGTGACGGCAACCCCACGCTCCTGTTCACAGAGAACGAAACCAACACCCAGCGCATCTTCGGCGTGCCCAACCGCACTCCCCACGTCAAGGACGGCATCAACAACTACGTCGTCCACGCCGACAAGGACGCGGTCAATCCGGATCAAACCGGAACAAAGGCGGCAGTCCAGTACCGCCTCAACGTGAAGCCCGGCACCAGCGAGACCATCCGCCTGCGCCTCTCCGACGTCGACGGTCAAGATGGTTCCCTTGGCGATTTCGACGACATCCTGGAATCGCGGCTCAAGGAAGCCGACCAGTTCTACGAGTCCGTCATCCCGCGCTCTTTCAACGCCGACCAGGCCAACGTCATGCGCCAGGCCCTGGCCGGGATGCTCTGGTCCAAGCAGTTCTACCACTACGACGTGGACAAGTGGCTCGAGGAGCGCGGGTCCGACCCGTTCGCCGCCCACCGCAAGGCGGCACCTCGCAACGACGCCTGGCACCACATGTACAACGGCGACGTCATCTCGATGCCGGACAAGTGGGAGTATCCGTGGTATGCGGCCTGGGATCTCGCTTTCCATGTCATCGCCCTGACACTGGTCGATCCGGAGTTCGGCAAGCAACAACTCAAGCTCATGCTGCGCGAGCGCTACCTGCATCCCAACGGCCAGATCCCGGCCTATGAGTGGAATTTCGGCGACGTCAACCCACCGGTGCATGCCTGGGCGACGATCTTCACCTACCGGCTGGAGAAATCCCTCACCGGTGAGGGCGATCGAGATTGGCTCAAGAGCAGTTTCCAGAAGCTGCTCCTGAACTTCACCTGGTGGGTCAACCGCAAGGACCGTGACGGCCGAAACGTCTTCGAGGGAGGCTTCCTCGGTCTGGACAACATCGGCGTATTCGACCGCTCCGCGCCGCTGCCGACGGGCGGTTACCTCGAACAGGCCGACGGCACGGCGTGGATGGCGCTGTTCTGCGAGAACATGCTCGAGATCGCCGCCGAGTTGGCGATGACCGATCCGGACTACGGCGACATGGCCCTGAAGTTCTGCGAACACTTCCTGTGGATCGCCTCGGCGATGACCCGTCTGGGCCAGGACACCGGGATGTGGGACGACGAGGACGGCTTCTTCTACGACGTCCTCCGCCTACCGGATGGCCGTTCGCAGCGGCTCAAGGTCCGGTCGATGGTCGGTCTGCTGCCGCTCTGTGCGGCCACATCGTTCGATGGCCATCTGCTCGCGAAATACCCGGAGTTGGCCGAACGACTGCACTGGTTCCTCGACTCGCGCCCCGAATTGTGCGCCGCGATTCACGACCCGCGCAAGCCGGGTGTTCACGGCCGGCGACTCGCCTCGATCCTGGATGAGACCAAACTCCGCCGCGTGCTGGCGAAGCTGCTCGACGAGAACGAGTTTCTCGGTCCCTGCGGCATTCGCTCCCTGTCGCGTTATCATGCCGATCACCCCTACAGCCTGCACGTCGCCGGTCGTGAATACCGGGTGGATTACCTCCCGGCCGAGTCCGACTCAGGCATGTTCGGCGGCAACTCGAACTGGCGCGGTCCGGTCTGGATGCCGGTCAACGCCCTCATCATTCGCGCCCTGCTCCAGTACTACATGTACTACGGTGACACCTTCACGGTCGAGTGCCCGACCGGGTCTGGCCAGCAGATGACCCTGTATCAGGTGGCCGAGGAGATCGGTCGGCGACTGGGCAGCACGTTCCTTCGCGGGACGGACGGCCGTCGGCCGGTCTACGGCGGAGCGACCACATTCCAGGACGATCCGCACTGGCGTGACCTGATCCTGTTCTACGAGTACTTTCACGGCGACAACGGAGCCGGTCTTGGCGCAAGCCACCAGACTGGCTGGACTGGCGTCATCGCAAGGATCCTGCACCTGTTCGCCACGCTTACCCCTGAGACAGCCCTCACCGCTTGGGGTCGGGGCATTCCCCAGACGCCACGGTCTCAACCCGAGGTCGCCACTCTTGTCTCGGAGGCCCCATGAAAACCAAGAAATCCACAGGTGTCCCGGCCTCCCCGTCACCCGGGGCGACCTGGCCGGCGCGAAGCGCTCCGCTCGGCGCTATGCCGTCCGCGACCGGCACAAACTTCAGCCTGTTCTCACGCACCGCGACCCGTGTGGAACTGCTCCTGTTTGCCACGATCGATGATCCGCAGCCGAAGGTGATTCATCTCGACCCGGTCACCGATCGGACGTACCACTACTGGCATACGTTCGTCCCGGGTGCCCTTGCCGGACAACTCTACGGCTACCGCGTTCACGGTCCAGCCGAACCGGAGCGCGGCCTTCGCTTCGATCCGACGAAGGTGCTGCTCGACCCTTATGGTCGTGGTACTGTCATCCCGAAGGGTTACACGCCCGAGACGGCTCGCCGTCCTGGTGACAACGCATCGACAGCGATGAAGAGCGTCATCGTGGACACCTCGACCTACGACTGGGAAGGGGACGTCCCTCTCGCCCGACCGTCGGCCCGGACGGTGATCTACGAGATGCACGTCCGTGGCTTCACGGCCAATCCGAACTCCGGCGTGCGGAATCAACTCCGTGGCACCTACGCCGGCCTGATCGAGAAGATTCCGTACCTGAAGGATCTCGGCATCACGGCGGTCGAGTTGCTGCCGGTATTCGCGTTCGATCCGCTGGCTTGCCCGACCGGCCTGGTCAACTACTGGGGCTACCAGCCGGTGTCATTCTTTGCCCCACACCCGGCGTACAGTTCCAGGGCCGATCCACTCGGTGCGGTGAACGAATTCCGTGACATGGTTAAGGCTCTGCATCGAGCCGGCATCGAGGTGATTCTCGACGTCGTGTTCAATCACACCGCCGAGGGGAACGAGCACGGGCTAACCCTCTCATTCCGTGGCATCGATAACCCGACCTACTACATCCTCGAGCAGGACGGGGCCCGCTATGCCGATTACTCCGGTTGCGGCAACACGTTCAATGCCAATCACCCGATCGTTCGCCGACTGATCCTCGATAGCCTGCGCTACTGGGTCAGCGAGATGCACGTCGACGGCTTCCGCTTCGACCTGGCCAGCATCCTGTCGCGTGACTCACACGGCCACGTCTTGCCGAATCCGCCGGTGTTGTGGGACATCGAGTCCGATCCGGCCCTGGCTGGAGTGAAACTCTTTGCCGAGGCCTGGGATGCGGCCGGCCTGTATCAGGTCGGCAGTTTCGTCGGCGACGCCTGGAAGGAGTGGAACGGTCGATTCCGCGACGACGCTCGTGATTTCTTCCGTGGCGTGCCTGGATCGCTGGGCAAGTTCGCCGACCGCATGCTCGGTAGCCATGAGGTCTACGGCCACAAGGGACGCGAGGCCGAGCAGAGCGTCAATTTCGCCACCTGCCACGATGGCTTTACCCTGAACGACCTCGTCAGTTACAACGACAAACACAACGAGGCCAACGGCGAGCAGAATCGCGATGGAGCCAACGACAACAACTCGTGGAATTGCGGCGTCGAAGGCCCGACGGCGGATCAGGCCGTCGAGTCGCTGCGCAACCGTCAGGTGAAGAACTTCCTGGCGACGACCCTCCTGTCCATCGGCACGCCGATGTTCGTCATGGGAGACGAAGTTCGCCGCAGCCAGGGTGGCAACAACAACCTCTACTGTCACGACAACGAGACGGCCTGGTTCGACTGGTCGCTGATCGAAAAGCACGCCGACGTGCATCGATTCGTCACGCTCCTGCTCGCCCGGCGTCTGTTGCGCGACGTGACAAATGAACAGAAGCGGGTGAGCCTGACCGAACTGATCGAGCGAGCAAACAAGTCCTGGCACGGTGTGAAGCCGAATCAACCCGACTGGGGCGAACACTCGCACGCCATCGCGTTCGAGGCCGAATTGAGAAACGAGGGGCTTGTCTTCTATCTGCTCCTGAACGCCTACTGGGAGGCACTCGAGTTCGAGTTGCCGGCGACGAATGGCCAACCGTGGCGACGCTGGATCGACACCACACTGCCGTCACCGGAGGACATTGTCGAATGGCAGACGGCCCAACCGGTCACTGATCCGATATATCGGGCGGGACCTCGGTCGGTCGTCATGCTCTATCGGAAGAAATGAGAATTTCGTGGCCCGCGACTCCGTCGCGGGCCACGTTGGTAGTCGCGCCGTCTTCAGTCATCGGCCGGCGCGAATCACCTGAACCGGAATGGCGGGGAATGTTCCCAGGGGGAAACGCGATTGCGCCCCGGCTTTCCCGGCTTCCGGAAAGATCTCCGCGATCAGATTCGTTTTCGTCCCCGGTTTCACCTTGTCGGAATCGGCGTGTATCTCGAGGAGCGCCCCGTCTCCCGTGAACTCGCTGCGCTTCAGCGTGATCCCCTCGGGCGGATCGTTCAGAACGACCCGAAGTTTCGCCTTGCTGGCTCCCTTGGGAATCGCGAACTGCACCACCGCCGAACCGCCCGGTCGAATCTTGATCGGCTGCGCCGTCAGTAGCCGTGCCGGGAAGCGCGAGCGGGCCTCGGTACTCACGGTGACCATGAGATGATCAGCCGGAACAAGATGGTGGTAGATGAACGCCTGCATCATGTCCTCGGCTGCCTGCGCTGGCCGGATGACGAGTTGATTACCGACCATCGCCCGCCCCTCCACGTCGAGCTGGATCGGTGTCGGCCGGGGCGTGGACGGAACCTGAACCGTCATCCTCACCTCGTTCTGATTGGCCGGAATCCTGGCTCCGGACAGGGCAAAGTCCACTGGCTTGTACGTCAGGAAGAGGTTGATCTCTCCCGTGAAGCCGTCCTTGCGCAGAGCGTAGACTGTGACGGGGACGGTCGTGCCCGGCCGCGCGTTGATGCTGCACGGCGTGACCCGCAACTCGAAGTCGGGCCGAGGCGGACTGACGCGCAGACGGTAAGCGTGGGCCGTGCTACCGTGCCGCTGTGTGTCGCTGACGTGCAGGTAGTAGGTGCCGGCAGCGGGCAAGGTCGTCTGCAACCGGGAGTCCGCGTGATGCGTCATGAGGCCCTGACCACGATCTTCCTGATCGTCGTTGAACGCCAGCACCCGTCCGGTGGAATCGGTCAGTTTCAGGAGCGAATCCAGCGGTGAACCGAGTCGCCGTGCCCAGACCTCGGCGACGATGACCTGACCCGAGTACCCCTCGATGGTGAACACGTCAACGTCGCCCGGTTTCTCGATCCGGCCGTTGACGTAGATTGGCAGTGAGAGCTTCTGCGCCGCCGCGATCGAGTTATTCGGCTCCTTCTCCAGGCAATCCGTCATCGAACTCACTCCGAATGGGACCGAGTTCGACATCAGTTCACCGGAGCGAACCGACAACTGTTTCCAGCCCTGTTTCATCTCCTGCGCCTCGAGCTTCAGACTCTTCTGAGTCAGGTTCCAGCCTTCCAGCGTGACCTCGGTCGGCACGTTGGTCTGCCCGCCCAGTGGGAAGATGTTCGTGATGTGGGGCAACTCTCCCGCCTCGATGCGGTAGACGAAATCCTCCCGACCGCGGTAGATGGCGTCGTGGATCTCCAGGATGTACTCGCCGTCCCTGGGCACCCGGTACGCCAGTACCGGATCGGGATCCCCTCGATTGTCGTCGTTGAAGGCCACCTCCTTCCCCTCGGCATCGTAGAGCGTCAACACGGTCTGGATCCAGCCGGGAACCGCATCGGCCAGGTATGGAATCAACGCCCGGGCCCGGGTGCGGAAGACGAGTTGCTGATCCTTCTTCGCCCGGAAGCGGTAGTGGTCCACCTCGCCGGGCAGGAGCTGGCTGTTCAGGACGGCCGGCAGGGTAACCTGGACTTCTGCGGTCGGCTCTCCCGATTTGGGCTTCACGAACCGCCCCAGTCCGCGAACGGGGCGGGCCTCGGGATCGAAGCTCTCCTTCGTCTGGCGGATCTCCGGCAACTGGCCAATGTCGAAGACGATCGGATTGGACATGCCCGTCTTCGCCTGGAGACGCAGTTCACGCGGACCGGGAGCCGCGGTCGAGTCGATCGTCACCGAGAGGAACACGTTCTCGGCCAGGACCGGAGGAACCGGAACGGCCGACTGCGCCAGCTGCTCACGGATGGTCTCGATCTCCTTCTGCTCGGCGGTGGTCTTCTGCGCCTTACCGGTCAGTTCCTGGAGCTTCGCTCGCAGGGCGGTGACCTCCGCCGGCCGGAGCGGTTTGGTCTGGCGAAGAAACTTCGCCGTCACGCCGGTTCCCGAGATCTGGACACCGGTCGCCTGGTTGAAGTACTGGCCGCCCAGTTTCACCTCGAAGGTGGTGCCCTGTTGCCCCCCCGCCGGGTAGACATACCCGATGGCCGGCGGCGTGGCCTGGCCCCACAGCGACGGCGTCAGCAACACCACCAGCGCGAACGACATCAGGAACCGGTTCACGAGACGCCTCCCTTTCTCAGCGATGAGCCGTGGTCACAGGATTTCCTTCAGTCGCCCGCCCGATTTCTCACCGTCGCTGGCATCCGGCGTCACCCGAATCCGCAGCCCCTGCGGATGAGGCAGCTTGCCCTCCGGATCGATGCCGAGCAGTTCGTACATGCTGCCGATCAGATCACCGGGATAGACCGGCCGATCCTTGACGGTCTCTCCGCGAGCGTCGGACGAGCCGACCACATGACCGCCCTTGAAGCCACCACCGGCGACCAGGACCGAGAAGACGCTGCCGAAGTGGTGCCGACCACCGTCCCAGGGAGCCTCCCAGGCGACCTTCGGCGTCCGGCCGAACTCGCCGCAGCACCAGACGATGGTGCTTTCCAGCAGACCGCGTTCGGCCAGATCTTCCAGCAGGGTCGCCAGGCCCTTGTCCAACTCGGGCAGCTTGCGACGCATGGCCGGGAAGTGATCCTTGTGCGTGTCCCAGCCGCCGTAGTTGATCGTGATGTAGGGCACTCCGCGCTGCACCAGGCGACGAGCCATCAGGCACGACTGACCGAAGGTCGTCCGGCCGTAACGGTCGCGAAGATCGCTCTTCTCCTGGCTCAGATCGAACAGCTTGCCGCCCTCGCCGAGCATCAGGTCGTAGGCCTGGGTTTCGGAGCGTGCCAGGGCCTGCAACGCCGGCTGGCCCGGAGCGGCCCGACCGAGGGTGTTCAGACGCTCCAGCAATTCACGCCGATCGCGGAGTTGCGACTCGGTGGCCTGGCCGACCAGACCCTCGACGACGAACCGACCCGCGTTCGGATCGCCGCCCGTGCTGAACGGCTTGTAGCGGCTGCCGAGGAAACCCGCCTCGGAGAAGCGGCCCTGCGGCTGGGTCAGCACGATGTACGTCGGCACCAGACCGTCGGTCTTGCTCTCCTTGCCCTTGTACAGATTGACCACCGCTCCGACGCTGGGATGAACGACCCGGTCGTCGGGGTTGCGTCCCGTCTGCACCATGTAGGCCGCCGTCTCGTGACCGTTGTTGCCGTGCGTCATGCTGCGAATCAGGGAGTACTTGTCGGCCTGCTTGGCCAGCAACGGCATCAGTTCGCTGATCAGGATCCCCTTGACGTTCGTGAGGAGCGGCTTGCTCAGAGGGCCGGTGAAGTCGGTGCCGGCCTCGGGCTTGGGATCGAAGGTGTCCAGATGCGGTGGGCCGCCCCAGAGCCAGATCTGGATCACGGACTTCGCCTTCTTGCCCGGCTTGGCACCCGCCGGGTTCGCAGGAGTCGTTTCGGCCTCGGCGGCTCGCCCCAGGGTCGAGCCGGCCAGCATCATTCCCACCGCTCCGATCAGACCATGTTGCAACGTGGTCCGGCGAGTCATCCCGGAGCTGGTGATCGGTTCATTTCGCATGTCTCTCTCCCGGTTGAGGTCAGCCGAAGCAGGATCGGGGGCAGGGTCGAGGTCAGAGGAACAGGGGGGGTCGTTCTTCTCTGTCCTCTGGCCCTGCCCCTGATCCTGCTAGTGGCGGCACAGGAATTCCGCGGTATTGATCAGCGCCCAGGCCATGTCCAGAACGACCTTCCGCCCGGCCGGGGCGGCGCGATACTCCCTCAGCACGTCCAACTCGTCCTCGCTGGGATGACGTGAGAGGAGGGTCAGATAGAGCCGATCGGCGATCTCTTCCGGCTTGCCGCCCGCGTCGAGCAAGCGCTTCATCCCGGGCCCCGTCTCGATCTTCTTGAGGACGTGGGCCGAGTTCAGCAGGTGCAGCCGCTGGGCCGCCGTGAAGTTGTTGTTGCGCTCGGACTCCAGGCCGGTATCGCGCGAGGAGCGGCCGAACATCTCCAGGAACGGGCTGGTGATACTGGCATCGGCCAGGCTGACCGCCCGATGGCTCTCCGGAATGTAGGTGAACGGCTCGGGGATCGGGCTGGAGTATTTCTCCGTCGTTCCGGTCACCTGACAGAGGATGTCGATGAGAACCTCGGCCTCCAGACGCCGCACGGGGTAGTGGGCGAACAGTCGAGCCGCGTCGGCATGGTCGCTGGCGGGGATCGAGGAAGCCTGGTATGTCCGCGAGTTCAGGATCACGCGGAACAGGTGGCGCAGGTCGTAGTTCGCCCGGATCAACTCCTGTTCCAGGTGGGCCAGCAACTGTGGGTTGCTCGGCGGATTATCCGGGCGGATGTCGTCCGGCTCATGGATGATGCCGCGCCCCAGCAGCCAGGACCAGGCCCGGTTGGCGATGTTCCGGGTGAACCACGGATTGCTCGTCGTGATCAGCCAGTCGGCAAAGACCTCGCGCGGATCCTGATCGAGGGTCAACTCCGCCCGCGTGCCGTCGGGGTAGATGCCTTCCGGAGCGGCGAGCGAGCCGGTGCTGTCGAAGAACACCACTTCTTCCTTCCACTCGCCGGTCAGCTTGTAGCCGAGCCGCGAGAAGAATCCCTCGAACCCGGTCCACTGCTCCGCCGTCCAGCTCTCGGGCCGGACGCCCATGAACGTCAGGGCCACGGCCCGGGCGATGGTGGGCGCGTTCTTCTTCTGCACCGCCCGGTAGAAGTTGGCCGGTGGGTTGCGGAAGTTGCTGCCACTGGAAGTCAGCAGAGCGCGGGCGAACTGATCGTAGGGGAGGTTCTCCCGCACGGCGGCTCGGATCCAGCGATGGTACGCCTGCACCGCGTTGGGCCAGAGATTGATCGGAAATTCCGACTTCACCCGGAGCAGATCGCACCAGCGCATCGTCCAGTAATCCACGAAGTCCGGATGAGCCAGGAGCCGGTCGATCAACTCGGTTCGCCGGTTGGGATTCTTGCTGTCGAGGAACTGACGCGCTTCCTCGGCACTGGGAATTCGGCCGATCACGTCCAGGTAGACCCGACGCACGAACACGGGGTCGGAGCAAAGGGGAGCCATCGGAATCGCCTTCGCCTGCAAACCGGCCAGGACCAGCGCATCGACTTCCCGGGCTCCCTCCACACCCACGTTCGGGCTGGCTGCGGCGTCGGTCTGGAACACGGCCAGGAGCGCCTGTTGCTGGCGTTCCTCGTGGGTCGGCTGCGGCGGCCGCGGTCGAGGCGGAGTCGGGCGGGCCAGTTCCCAGGCGGGTGCGACGGCCGGCCGACTGGCGGGACGTTGCTCCGTCGAGGCCGACTCGGCCGGACTTCCGGCCGGCGATCCGGCCAGGTAGACGGTCAGCAGGATCGCGCCGCCGACGATTGCTGCCGAGACGAGGAAGACCGGGATCGGCGCGGCATTGCGATGCCGTCGAGGCTTCCGGGGAGACGGCTCGATCGGCGGGACAGGATACGCAATCGGGATGGCCGGACTGGCCTCCCGGGCCACCTCGGGCAGAGGAGGCGGAGTCGTCGGCACGGGCAATGGTGGCGGCGTCGCGTGCCGGGCCGAGTGCCGTCGTCGCCGCTGGGCACCCTCGCGCTCATCGCCGTGGTGAACGGCATCGACGGCCGCTCCTGCATTCGATGGCCGGGCCCCTTCTCGACTGGCAGGGTGCGCCGGCCGCTTGCAGTTGGGACACCAGACGCGGGTGTGGTCGCGGTTCGTCACCAGCCGAACGAGGCATCGGGAACAGATTCGTGGAGCGCCCATGTGTTCCTCCCCAGGAAGAGCGGCCTGCGGGCCACTCGTGATGATGGTCCTGGTCCTCGTTTCTCAGTGCAGGATGGCGTGGGGACAGCGGTCGCGTTCCGGGCACGCCTCCGGGCACACATGACGACACTCCGCCCGGCGTCGGGCACACGTTCGCACTCGAGCCGCGCCGGGCTGCGTTCCCGTTTCCGATGACAGGGCGATGCCCTCGATCTCCACCAGCAGATCGGTACGGCACACGTCGGCCACCACAAAGGTCAACGGCACGCCGGGCAGGCGTTCCTCGCAGACCCGGCGAACGGCGAGGTAGTCGGTCAGATGCTTGATGTACACCCGTGCCACGGCCAGTCCCTGGAGCGTGGTCCCCCGGCCCGCCAGTCCGTGACGTGCCAGGTTCCTCTCGGAGATCAGCTCGGCGATGTTCTCCAGCGTCTCATGCGTCTGGCCCACCGCGTCTCCCTCATGCTGCGTCTCGGAGTGGG
>CAYYJM010000090.1:0-8934 GCA_964471755.1 uncultured Alcaligenaceae bacterium | reverse complement strand
TGCTGGCCGTGCCCGAGATGAACAGGGTGGTGTCCGGTCCTTCCACGACGGCCATGCCACGGGAGAACTTCGGGCTCTGCGGACTGTAGTTGGCGGCGTAGTCGAAAGCCGGGGTCTGCCGTGGGTTTTCCAGCGGCACCGCGACGACGTCCTCCCGGTCGCTGAGCAGGGCCACCGCGCTCAGGCTGAGGCCTCGACCGGCCGTGCCGATGCCGGTGCTGGCGGGAAAGACCGGGCCGTGAACCTCTTCCGGCAGCCGCTCTTCCAGGAATGGAACGCCCTCGTAAATGTCGGCCCGGGCGCGGTTCAGTTCCTTGTAGCGCTGGACGGGACCATCGTCCTCGACGATGTCGCCCAGGTAGATCCAGGTTCGCAGGACCTGGTCCATCCGGGCTCCGCCACGCGGCAGCAGCCGATTGAGGTGCTGGAAGGTGCAGATCGTCTTGTCGTAGACGCCCTGAGCGGAGGTCAGCGGAACCGCCTGGTCGGCGTAGACCCAGGTCCGACCATCCTGCTCGGCCAGGAGAACCTGATCAGAGATCCGGGTGATCTGAACCTTCTCACGGCCCCGCCCCAGCGCGAGAACCTCGACCGCGATCGGCGAGCCGGAACACGGGGCCTGCGGGACGTAGGACGTGGCAGGCACATCCTTCCCGAAGTACTCCCGAACGATCTGTCGGCAGATTGCCGACTGGGCCGGATCGGCGTGGAAGACGGTCAGATGCAGGAGCGATTCCGCGGCGTCGAAACCATCGAGCGCCTCCGTGACGGTCCGGAGCGTGGACCACAACTGGTCCCGAACCGATCGGCCACTTCCCAGGTCGGCAGTGGCAAACACATGATCGACACCGCTCCGCGTCCCAACGGCGCAGACCGCGGTGTCCTGTGCGAGAGTGTCTAGCGAGAAGCGAACCATGTCACGAACCCCGGTGTTCGAGGAGCCCAGCCATCCTGAGCAACAAGTGTGCCGCGTGAAATTCGGCCCTGATTCCGTCCGAAAGGCCCGTGCAGGAAGCGGAACTGCGCCCCGATCGCACACCCGCTGTGCGGTTCCTGCCAGCCCTCGTCCATTCCTCCTTTGAGGAAGCGCGATCAACGTCCGGATCGACTTCAGCCATAAAGATCGAATCGCATGGCTTTGTCTTATTAGAAGTCGAGTTCGCGAAAGAGTTCCAGAACTTCGCCGAGATTCACGGGAAAAGGTCAGAGGGGAGAGTCAGTAATGCCGGCAGGGAAGTGCGGTCAGCAGTCACCGACGCTTCTGAAAGCGACGGGCGATCAACAGGGACAGCTCGAGGGCCTGTTCGTAGTTGAGGCGCGGATCGACTTCGGTCTCGTAGGCGCGTTCGAGATCGATCTCGGAGAGGCTGCGGGCTCCGCCCAGGCACTCGGTGACGTTGTCGCCGGTCAACTCGAAGTGGACGCCGCCCAGGAATCCGCCCGCGTCGGTGTGGATGTCGAAGGCCGTTTCCAGTTCCGTCAGGATGTCGCCGAAGCGGCGCGTCTTGCGGCCGGTGGAGGCGGTGATGGTGTTGCCGTGCATGGGATCGCAGCACCACAGGACCGTTCGAGCGGAACGACGCACGGCATCGACCAGGGGCGGCAGTTCCGAGGCGATTCGGCCATGCCCGAAGCGATGGATGAGCGTCAGACGGCCCGGCTCGTCGCTCGGGTTGAGGATGGCGATCAGATCGAGCAGTTCCTCCGGGCTCAGGCCCGGGCCGATCTTGACTGCCATCGGGTTGGCCAACCCCCGGAAGAACTCGACGTGCGCACCGTTCAGGTCGCGGGTACGGTTGCCGATCCAGGGGAAGTGCGTGCTGAGGTTGTACCAGCCCTCGCGGTGGGGCACCCGGCGCGTCAGGGCCTGTTCGTAGTCGAGTTGCAAGCCCTCATGGCTGGCGAAGAATTCCAGCCGACGAACCTCGTCCAGCCGGCGACCGCCCATCGTTTCGAGGAAATGCAGGGCCTCGGTGATGTGCCGAACCACTTCCTGATAGTCGTGGTAGTGGGGCACATCACGGGCGAAGTCCAGACTCCACCATTCCGGATGGTGCAGATCGGCGAAGCCGCCACCGACCAGGGAGCGGATGAAGTTGAGGGTCAGGCCGGCTCGTTCGTAGCCGCGAAGGAGTCGCTGCGGATCGGGGGTGCGCGTCTCGGAAGTGAACTCCGGTCCATTGACGAGGTCGCCGCGATAGCAGGGCAGGGTCACTCCGGCCCGGGTTTCCACGTCAGAGGAGCGGGGCTTGGCATACTGACCGGCGAAGCGGCCGACACGCACCACCCGGCAACTCTTCCCGTAGGCCAGCACCAGGCTGACCTGCATCAGCACCTTGAGCTTGGCGACGAGCGGTTCCGCGCGACAGTCGGCGAAGCGTTAGGCGCAATCGCCGCCCTGGAGCAGGAAGACCTCGTTGCGCTGGGCGGCCGCGAGTTGGTTCTTGAGGGACTCGATTTCCCAGCTCGTGACCAGGGGCGGCAGCAGCGCGAGCATCTCCAGAACCTGAGCCAGGGCGGCAGGGTCGGGGTACGCCACCCCCTGTTGCAGAGGCTTCTTCCGCCAGGATGTCGGAGACCAGGCTGTCATGATCCGTACGTTATCAACGCCGCGACTCGGGGGCAAGTCCCCTCGGCAAACTCAGCCGGGGGCCTACTGAAGGATCGCCTCCACCGGTGCAGCCGCCTCGACGCCGGTCAGGCGCATGTCCAGGCCCTGGTATTTGACCGACAGTTTCAGGTGATCGATCCCGAGGCAGTGCAGGACCGTCGCATGCAGGTCACGGACGTGGACCGCGTCCTCGACGGCATGGTAGCCCAGTTCGTCGGTCGCGCCGTGGCTGATCCCGCCCTTGATGCCGCCGCCGGCCAGCCACATCGAGAAGCCCTTGATGTGGTGATCGCGGCCCGGCCCGCCCTTGCCCTGGAACATCGGCGTCCGACCAAATTCGCCGCCCCAGATGAGCAGCGTATCGTCGAGCAGGCCGCGCCGTTTCAGATCGGTCAGCAGAGCCCACGTCGCGCGGTCGGTCGCGCCGCAGCAGATGCCCATGTACTTCGCCAGATCGCCGTGATGGTCCCAGTCGCGATGGTAGAGCTGGATGAAGCGGACGCCACGCTCGGCCAGGCGGCGGGCCGTCAGGCAGTTCGACGCGAACGAGCCGTCGCCGGGCGTCGCGCCGTACAGGTCGAGTGTCTCCTTCGTCTCCTTCGACAGGTCCATCAATTCCGGCACGCTCGCCTGCATCTGAAAGGCCATCTCATACTGGCTGATGCGCGTGTCCACCTCGGCACTCCGCCCCACGGCGTTGCGATGGCGGTCGAGGGCGGCGACGGCATCGACCAGGCCGCGCTGCTGGCCTGCCGAGACACCCGGTGGATTGGCCAGATAGTTGACCGGTTCGCCGGTCGAGTTGAACTCGACGCCCTGGACCTTGCCGGGCAGGAAACCGTTGCCCCACATGCGCTGCGAGATCGGCTGCGGATTGCGGCCGGCGAAGCTGGTCATGACGACGAAACCGGGCAGGTCGTCCGCCTCGCTGCCCAGGCCGTAGGTCACCCACGAACCCATCGACGGCCGACCGCTGAGGGCCGTGCCGGTGTTCATCATCGTATGGGCCGGATCGTGGTTGATCTGGTCGGTGACCATCGACCGGACGACAGCCAGATCGTCGATGACCTTCGCGGTCCAGGGGAGGTAGTCGCTGACCCACTGGCCGCTCTGGCCGTGCTTCTGGAACTTCGTCAGATGGCCCTGCACCTTGAGGGCCTTGTTCTGGAGCTGGGCGATCGGCTGGCCCTTCGTGAACGACTCGGGCATCGGCTTGCCGTTGAGTTTGTCGAGCGTCGGCTTGTAGTCGAACGTCTCCAGATGGCTCGGCCCGCCGGACATGTACAGGTAGATGACGCGCTTCGCCCGCGGTGGATGATGCGGCAGCCCGGCCAGGCCGCGCAGCTTTCCCGCCGCTGCGACCTCTCGTCCCAGGAGCGTGCCGAGGGCGACGCCGCCCAGACCGAGCCCGGTAGTGGCCAGGAACGCCCGGCGAGTGCAGGGATGGAATGGGTGCATGACATCACTCGCGTGTGAGGGTTTCCGACAGATTCAGTACGACTCGACAGACTGCCGTCCAGGCGGCCAGCTCGGCCGGGCCGACGTCCTTCGGCAGCGGAGCCAGACCGACCTTGAGCAGGGCCCCGGCGGCCTTCGCGTCGGCCTGGTAAGTGGCTCGATTCGTGGCGAGCAGTTTCGTGAGCGTCTCACGCTCGAAGGCGTCCGGCCGACGCGCGGTCGCCTGGCGGAAGGCGAACGACAGGCGGTCGGCGTCCGTGGGCCCAGCCTCGGCGAGCGTCCGCTGGGCCAGGACGCGAGCGCACTCGACAAACGTCGGATCGTTGAGCAGAACGAGAGCCGCCAGGGGCGTGTTCGAGCGCGGCCGACGCGCTGTGCATTCCTCGCGGGTCGGAGCATCGAAGGCCTTGAGCATCGGGTGGAGGAACTGCCGCTGCCAGTGGACGTAGACGCCGCGTCGCCACTGCTTCGCGTCGGTATCCGCGACGTACGTCCGCTTCGGGAAATTCAGATGGCGATAGTAGCCAGCCGGCTGGTACGGCCTGGCCCGAAGGCCGCCAACGTCGAGGACGATCAGACCGCTGGCGAACAGGGCCGTGTCGCGGATCGACTCGGCCGGCAGACGCCAGCGCCCCTGACGGGCCAGGAGGTGGTTCTCCGGGTCCCGCTCGCGGAGGTCGTCACGCTCGGCCGAGGACTGCTGATACGCCCGGCTCATCACGATCAGCTTGACCAGGTGCTTGACGTCCCAGCCCGATTCGACGAACGCGACGGCGAGCGCGTCGAGCAACTCGGGATGCGTCGGCGGCTCGCCCTGACCGCCGAAATCCTCCAGGGAGCGCGACAGGCCAGCGCCGAAGAACAGATACCAGAGCCGGTTGACGAACACGCGGGCGGTCAACCCACCGACACCGGTCTTCGCGTCGGTCAGCCAGTTCGCCAGATCGAGTCGGGTCGCTCGCCCCTTCGTGTCGAGTTTGCCGAGGAACGCCGGGATGGCCGGCTCGACGACCGGGCCGGAGTCGTCGAGCCAGTTGCCGCGCGGCAGGACACGCATCGTCCGTGGCGTCGGCAGCGCCTGCGTCACCATGACCAGCCGCTGAGCCTTCCTCAGGGCGTCGCGTTCCTTGACGAGATCCGGCGTACTTGCCGTGGCGATCTTCGCCTCCAGGTCGGCGAGTCGCTCGCGCTCCCGCCGGGTGTGGACGGGAATCTCGGGAGGCCGCTTCGTCGGCACGGTGTCCGTCCCGCCGCCGCGAAGATGCTTCTCCTCGTCCACGTCGGCGAAGAACGCGGCCAGGGCGTAGTGGTCCCGTGCCGTGTACGGATCGAACTTGTGATCGTGGCACTGCGCGCAGCCGACCGTCGCTCCCATCCAGACGGCCGACAGATTGCGTACCCGATCGGCGGCGTAGATGGCGAGGTACTCCTTCGGCTGGACGCCGCCCTCGTGCGAGGTCTGCAACAGGCGGTTGTAGCAGGTGGCGATCTTCTGATCCGTCGTCGGGTTCGGCAGCAGATCGCCGGCGAGCTGCTCGCGGGTGAACTGATCGAAGGCCAGGTTCCGGTTAAAGGCATCGATGACGTAGTCGCGGTAGGGCGCGGCGTGGTGGTCCTGATCGCCGTGGTAGCCGACCGTGTCGGCATAGCGCACCTGGTCGAGCCAGTAGCTCGCCATCCGTTCGCCGAAATGCTCGCTGGCGAGGAGGCGATCGACCAGCTTCTCGCCGGCATCGGGGCTGGTGTCCGCGATGAAGGCATCCACCTCCTCGGGCGGCGGCGGCAGGCCGGTCAGGTCGAAGTGAAGCCGGCGTGCGAGGGTGCGACGATCGGCCGGCGGCGACGGGGCGAGTCCCTCGCGTTCGAGCCGGGCGAGGACGAAGGCGTCGATCCAGCTGGCCGTCGGGTGTCGGGTCGTCGGCGGGGCGTGCTTCACGGGAGGAACGAAGGCCCAGTGAGTGGCGTACTTCGCGCCGCTGGCGATCCAGCGTTTGAGGATGTCGATCTCGGTCGGGGTGAGCTTCTTGCCCGACTTCACGGGAGGCATTCGGCCGGTCTTCTCGGCGGTGATCCGCTCGACCAGCGAACTCTCGGCCGGCTTGCCCGGCGCGAGGACACCGGATGCGAGCGCGTCCTTCTCCACGTCGAGGCGGAGATCGGCCTTGCGATGCTTCTTATCCGGTCCGTGGCAGGCGAAGCACTTGTCCGACAGGATCGGGCGGACATCGCGGTTGAAGTCGATGGGTTTCTCGGCCGCCGACGCGAGGCTCGGCACGGCGAACACACCCAGGAGTACGAGCAGACGGTTCATTCCACGCCCTCTGGCAGCCGGGCAACGACGGAGGCACGATCTCGGTTCGTCTATTCTGTCATCCACGCCGGGGCCTGGCCAGCACAGAACGAGCCGCGATCGTCTCTGGATGGGGTGGGCCTCATGGTTCGGCGATCCCGAGATCGCGGCAAATCTTCCGTGCCAGGTAGTCGTTGATCTCGCGGTGGCGTGGTACGGATGTAACCTGGTTGTTTGACGGGTTGACGTAGACGCTGTGCTTGCCGCGATCCCGGAGCAGCGTGCAGCCGTTGGCCTCCAGGTGTCGCACCAGGTCGATTCGCTTCATGGCCCGACCAGTTCAAACGGCTCGCGGATCACCGTCTGTCCGGCCAGGGACTTCTCGGCCATCTCCCGGTTGGCTTCCAGGATGAGGGCGACGGCTTCCTGGAGGTTCTCGCGGGCCTCTTCCAGCGTATCGCCCTGCGTGTTGGCCCCGGGAAGCTCCTCGACGAAGGCGATGTAGCCTTCCGGGACTTGCAGGTAGACGGCGGTGAGTTTCATTCGGCACCTCAAGAAAGCCCCTGGCTACATTCTGAATCGTACTCTTCCTCGCGATTCGGTTCAACGAGGTGCGATCCAACTTCGGTCACCGAAACCACTAAGGCCCTCGTCGAAGCGGCTGGTCGAACCGATCCGCGCCTGCGGGGAGGTGGATCTCCTTGCAGCATCAGGGCGGCGATCCCCCCGAGGATGATCCCGATGAGCCAGTGCGGGATGAACGCCACATGGCCGCCCTTGTCGGGATCCAGCAAATCCCTCTTCCCGATGAACCAGCGATACACCAGATCAGTGATGGTGATAAGCGGCGCGGCGACGATCAGGGCCCACTCGGTTCTTTCAAGGCCGAACACGATGACAGCGCCAAAGCCGACGGTCAAGGCGCAGATCGTCGTCCCGAAGGCGAGTTTATTGGTCGTAACAAACACGGTTCAGGGGCCCTCATCCCGCCGAGCGCTTCCCGAACACCTCGCGGAACCCCGCGAGATGGGCCGTCAGCACCTCGCGCAGCTTCGCCAACGTCGGGCCGCTCAACTCACGGAAGGCCAGCTCGATCTTCTCGTTGTCGATCTCCGCCTCGCCGAGACCCTCCAGTTGGGCCAGGTTGAACTGCCCCGCCTTGCCGACGAACCGACACTTCAGCGCCTCGGCGTCCTTCGTCCGGATGCTGCACCAGGCCCGCGTCACGCCCGGCACCCGCAGCGTGATCGCATCGCGCGTGCCCCAGTCGATCGTCACGCCCGGCTCGATCTCCTTCACCAGGGCGATCACCCGTGGCAGAATCGCCCGGTCCCAGCGGATCTTTCGGCCGGCCGGGAAACCCTTCTCGCCGAGGTGCCAGCGCTCGCCGTTCACCTTCCACGGCATGACGTCTTCCGGCTTCGTCTGCATCCGCTGCACGTTCGTCCGGAACGACTCGGCCGCCTCTTTCAGGAACGCCCGGAAGGCCGGCGTGTCGATCTCCTTCAAAACGTGGACCTGAACCGTGATCGACACCCACGGACTCTTCTTGTGATCGGTCACCCAGACGCGGTCCTCCTGGCTGTAGACCGGCAGGTTCAGCCCCTCACTCTGATCGAGCGGTTTGATGCCGAGGCGTTCGACCAGATCCTTGCTCTTGAAGCGATTCTTGCCGACGCGGAAGACGAGCCGCAAGAGCCATTCCTGGCTGGTCATGGCGTGCAGGAACCAGCCGTCGCCCTTCTTGATGCCGGGAATCTCGACGACGGTTCGCTCGCTCCAGTCCGTCTCGCCGAAGGTGCCGACCTCGCGGATGCGCTCATCGAGCCAGGGCAGGATCGCCCCCTCCCAGCGGGCTGGCTGACCTTCCGTTGTCACCCGCTCGACGGTGTGCCAACGCTGGCCGTCCACCTCCCACGGCATCTTTTCACCCTTGCCGACCTCGTCGAGATCCACGTCGCCGGCGCGCTTCACCTCGCAGGCCATCGGATCGAAGCGTGGCCGTTCGGCGTGCGGCCCAGCCTTCAGCACCGGAGCGAGATGAGCGGCCGTATGGCTCTCGCCCGGTGTGGCGACGATCTCCTCCGGCGTGCCCGCCGCGACGATCTGCCCACCGCCGGGGCCAGCCTCCGGACCGAGATCGATGATCCAGTCGGCCGATTTGAGAACGTCGAGATTGTGTTCGACGACGATGACTGTGTTGCCGAGATCGACCAGGCGATGCAGCACCTCGAGCAGCTTGGCGACATCGTCGAAGTGCAGGCCGGTCGTCGGCTCGTCGAGGACGTAGAGCGTCCGACCCGTACTCGGTCGGGCCAACTCGGCCGCCAGCTTGACGCGCTGGGCCTCACCGCCGGACAGCGTCGGCGCGGCCTGGCCGAGCGATAGGTAGTCGAGGCCGACATCCACCAGCGTCTGGAGGATACGGCGAATCCGCGGCAGATTCTCGAACAGGGCCAGGGCGTCGCCGACGCTCATCGCCAGCACGTCGGCGATGCTCTTGCCCTTGTAGCGGACGGCCAGCGTCTCGGGGTTGTAACGCTGACCGTGGCAGACGTCGCACTCGACCCAGACA
>CAYYJM010000089.1:20641-21592 GCA_964471755.1 uncultured Alcaligenaceae bacterium | reverse complement strand
CTGGCGATTCAGGTCGAAGCACGACGGCCCCTTGAAGTCCTCCAGAACCTGGCCGGTTCGCGTGCAGCGCAGCGCCGCTTCCGTGGCGATCGGGAAGTCTGGTTCGGTGATCACCGCATCCTTGCCGAGCAGCCAGCGCGACAGGAAACGGACCATCGCCTCGCGGTGCGACTTCGGGTAGCCGTGGCCGGAGTCGGCCTCGATGATATCGACGCGCTCGGGCAGGCCGAGCAGGGTGTAGACGCGCTTCGCCTCGCGGAAGGTCGTCCAGGTGCCGTTGATGTCGAAGAAATCGCGGGTCGAGGCGAGGATGATCGTCGGCCTCGGAGCGCGCAGGAAGATGTAGTCGGCGTGATCGAGGCCGAAGGCGACCTGGCCGGGAATGTTCTGCTCGGCGTCCTGTGGGCCGAGCTTCGCGAAGAGGCGTTCCAGCGAGGTCAGGTAGCACGACGGTGCGGCCGCCAGGATGCGCTCGTCGAGGGCCATCAGGTATGAGGTCAGGGTGCCGCCGCCGGAACAGCCGGTGCAGCCGAGCCGCTTCGGATCGATCTCCGGTCGGCTGGCCAGGTAGTCGAGGCTACGGATGCCGTCCCAGATGCGGTAGCTCGCGGTGCCCTCGCCGACGAGCATGGCTCCGACGCCGATCAGCGTGTGTTCGTTCGTGCTGCTGGCGATGGCCGGCTTGCCCATCGCTTCGAGGAGTTGTCGGCGTTCGCCCTGGCCGATCGGGTCGTAGGCGAGGCAGGCCATGCCGTTCTTGGCCAGGAGGATCGCTCCGCGCTGGATGTAGTCGGCGGCCTTGCCGGTCATGCTGTGGCCGATCGGCATGAGGACGCCGGGACAGGGGCCGTTGCCGTCCGGGAGGTAGAGCGTGGCCGTGACGTGGTGGCCGGGCCGACTCTCGTAGATGACCTTCTCGATGCGGTAGCCGTCGCGGACCTCCTTGCCAAC
>CAYYJM010000089.1:0-20622 GCA_964471755.1 uncultured Alcaligenaceae bacterium | reverse complement strand
GGGGATTGAGCGGCGTCTTCTCGGGGAAGCCGCCCAGGGCTTCGATGAACTTCGCGCGAAGGGATTCCTGACGTTTCTTCACGTCCTCAGGCGTCTTGAGGGCGGCGACGGCGGCGGAGCGAGTGTCGAAAGCCTTCTTCGCCTCGGCCAGGAGGAACGTGCGAAGCATGCGATTCGGGGCGACCTCGTCCTTGCCGGAGAGGACGTTGAGCTGGTCGTCGGCGCGGGCCACGACGGGGCCGAGAAGACCCCAGGCGACGAAAGCCGTGAAGAGGGTCGGAACAAGACGGTGCATCGGGAATTCCTCCAGGGGGTGGCCTCAGCGTATCCGATCCGAAAGGATCTGCAACCGGGTGGACGGAACTTTTCTTCGTCCGGGAGGGCGAGGCGCCTCGCCCTCCCACGCCCTGAGTCGAGCCGGGCCGAGAAAATCGTTCGGATCACCTTGTTCCTCACGAATCGATCACCTAGAATGAGGATATCTGCCCGAACGGGAGCGCCGTGCGCTTCCCCCCCGCCGTTGATTCCTTCCTGGTTCTTCCCGCCTTCGCACCCTTTCGCCCGGTAGAGATGGTCCGATGAAACCCACACCCCACCCCGTGCGTAACCGCGCCTTCACGTTGATCGAGCTGCTGGTCGTCATTGCGATCATCGCGATCCTGATCGGCCTGCTCCTCCCCGCTGTTCAAAAAGTCCGCGACGCCGCGGCCCGGATGACCTGCCAGAACAACCTCAAGCAATGGGGCGTCGCCGCCCACAACTACCACGGCACCATCGGTAACTTTCCGCAGGGTGGAAACAATTCCGCCCACGTCTTCCTGCTGCCGTACGTCGAGCAGGACAGCCTCTTCCGTTCGTACGACGTGAACACCGGCTGGTGGGCGTCGGGCTCGAACTCGACCCTGGCCGGCATCCGGTTCAAGATCCTCGCCTGTCCCTCGGATCCGAACACCCGGACGGACACGGCCATGGCCTGGACCAACTACCACATGAACTACGGCATCTGGAATGCCCGGAGCGGCAACGACGGCATGATGGACGACACGTCGATGGTCCGCAAGCTGGAGCAGATCCCGGACGGCTCAAGCAACACGGCTTACATGGCCGAGGTCGGCAACGCCCCGGCCTCCGGTAGCGCGACGGTGGAGGGAGACTGCTTCGACTCCAGCACGGCAGCGCCAACGCCGCCGGCCACGTTTGCCCAGCTCCAGACCTACCGTGACGGCTTCCTGGCCCAGGACTGGAGATCCGCCGCCATCGTCAGCGCCGGCTGGCGGTGGAAGGGCTACCCGTACGTCGAGCGGTCGGTCTGGCGGACGGGCTACACGCACCTGCTCCCGCCGAACAGCGCCTGCTGGCGGCCGAACGGAGACTGGTACTCTCTGGTCGTCCCGGCCAGCAGCTACCACACGGGCGGAGCCGGCGTTCTGTTCTGCGACGGTTCGATCCGCTTCGTCAGCAGCACCGTGAACCGGGACGCCTGGATGGCTGCAGGAAGCCGAAATGGCCGTGAGCCGATCGGTCTGGACTGAGCATCGCTGGCACCATGCCGAGGAGTACGACCATGCTGCGAATCGCCGCCAGGATCCGTGTGCTGGCCCTGCTGGTCTGTTTCGTCGCCGGCCTGTTTCTGGCCGGCTGCGAGAGTCAGCCCACGACGGGGCCACAGGTGTCCGAGCAGGAGCGGAAGGAAATGATCCGCCGGGACGCCGAGCAGATGATGAAGGAGCGTCAGCAGGGGAGCCGTCCCCGTCCGTCCCGGTAACAGCTGACAACCGAGCTGCGGAACCCTGGCACTTATCGTGTCAGGCAGGGGGTTCGCAGCCGGTAGTTGTCGCGATCGTGGTCGAGTTGATCGTTGAGGATCACGGTCGAGCCGCGCTGCACGGCCAGGAAGCCGAAACGCTGGCGGATGGCGTCCTTGCACGCCTCCAGCCGACGGCGCTGCTCCTCGGCTGGTCCGTCGAACAGTTCCCGCTGCTGGATCGGCGGCTGAAGCGGTCCGAGATGGACGCCGAGCAGCCGCAAGGGCAGCCGACGCCGATAGAGCCGCTCGAAGCGCTCCCGGGCCGTGGTATGGAGCTGCGCCTCGTCCTGCGTCGGCAGCGGAAAGGCCGCCCGACTCTCGTCGGAGCGGTGGTCGCCGTAGCGCAGCACGACCGTCAGGCCGCGTGTGCCGAGTTCGTGCATCCGCAGCCACGAGGCGGCCCGTTCGAGCAGATTCTCCAGCATGGCCACGAGAAAGGCCGGTTCCGACGCCGGCGGGTCGAAGCTGGTGCAGCGACTGAGCGACTGAGCCGGCTTCGTCGGTTCGACCGTGCGCGGGTCGATGCCGTGGGCCTGCTCGCGCAGCACCCGACCGCGTGAGCCGAGCAGGGCACAGACGACGTGGACCGGCACCGCGGCCAGTTCGCCGACCGTGTGGACGTTGATCCGATCGAGCCGTTCCTCCGATTTCGGCCCCAGGCCATGCAGCACCCGTACCGGCCACGGGGCGAGATAGGCCGTTTCGCACCCGGCACGAACCCGAACGATGCCCGGCTCCGGCTGCGTGAATGTCGTCGAGTCGATGGCCAGGCCGTCGTCGGGGCGATGGCGGCGCTTGGCGTGATGCGTCGCCACGCGGGCGGCGAGCTTGCTCGTGCCGATGCCCAGGGAAACGCTCAGACGCACTTCCTGAGTGACAGCCCGACGTAGTTCGCGTGCAGTCGTTTCGATGAAGTTCGCCGGTTCGTCGCTGCGTCGAGCGGCGGCGGTCAGATCGAGGTACAGGTCGTCAAGGGCTGGCGTCTCGACGCGCGAGGTGCGTTCTCGACAGAGAGCGAGGATCTGTCGGCCGGCCAGTTCGTACTTGCGGTAGTCGCCCGGCAGGATGACCAGGCCGGGGCAGATGCGACGAGCATCGCAAAGGCGCATGGCGGTCTGGACGCCGAGTCGCTTCGCCTCGGGGCTGCAACTGGCGACGACACCGGTGCCGACGGCGACCGGCCGGCCACGCAGGGATGGCTCATCGCGCTGCTCGATCGCGGCGAAGAAAGCATCGACGTCGAGATGAACGATCCAGGGAACTTCGCCGACCATGGGGCACCTCACCCGGCGCTGGGACACGCCAGCATCGAGTAGACCCGGGATGGTGAGCGCGGACAAGGTTGGTAGGTGGCGCGGGAAGACGCTCAAAAGTCGAGCGAGAACAACTGGACCGGGCCATCCACGATCAGGACGACCTCCCGGAGAAGGTCGAGGCCGAACAGGATGTCGATGTCGTCCGGGTCGTCAGCGAAGTTCGTCACGCGCCAGTCCACGCGCGACAGGACCACGTTCGGCGTCGTCAGGTTGAAGATCGTGAAGCTGATGTCATAAAAGGAGACGGGAACGGGACCGGAAGCGGTTCGGGTGATGGCCGTCGCACCCGGCACCGCGTTCAGGGTGGTCAGGATTCGCGACGTCACAGTGGTCAGGGTCGAACCGGAATCGATGATCCCGCGTGCGTGGATCGAGGGCGGCAACGAGGCCCCTTGCGCGTGCATCGCTTGCAACGCAGGAGCGGCCAGTCCGACGAAGGCGGAGACGAGCAACCCGTCCTGCTCAAAGGGGAACGTCAACCGTGGCATGGGCATGGTTTCCAGGACGGAGAGAACGGAGATAGGGCAAGATCTGTTGCACCAGACACGGGGCCGAGCCGTAGAGGATCTGGCTCGCCTGGAGGGCATCGCGCAGCGTGTCCCAGACAGTGATGGCGTGCCCCACCTTGACGAGGGCGAACCGGTTCCGGTGACCGTCAGCGATCAGCTGCTCCACCTCGCGGCGGAAGATGTCCCACTCCGGGGCGACGGAACTGTTCGGGGCAACGTCCGGCAGGTCCGGTTCCGGATCGACGATTCTCGATTGGGCGCACAACTGGTCGATCGCCTCGCGATGAAGCCGTTCCGCTAATCTGTGACCGGATTCCGGCATCGCTCACCCTCCAGACGCTCAGGTCCGACAACCCAAAACGCGAGTGTATCAATCCTGGAGCGCCATAGCCAGGGATGAATCACGCTGGAGGCTGTTGACATTGCCAAGGCGGTCAGGTCGACTCGATGCCGCCGTCTCTGCCGTTAATGTACGGATCGCCGCCGTGCAGGTACATTCGGTACACGTCGCCGCAAACCCAGTCATAGCAGTACGCACCGTAGCCGCAGCAGTATTCGCTGCCGTCCTCCGGCCGCTCATCGGGATCGTCCAGGTAACCGAGTAAGTTGCGGATGTGTCCAGGTGGGGCATCGATGTACAGGTTGTCACATCCCTCAATCTCGAGGACGCGGATCCCAGCTGGTCGAAAGCCGTATTCCCGACGCAGAAATTCGTGCAGACGCGCGGTGTTGTGGCTGGTGCCGTACGGGTCGTCCGGTTGCTCGCGGCACTCCGCCGGTAGCGGCACTTCCCGCAGTTCGGTCTGCCGACCGGTCGCGTCGAAGAAGTAGAGCAAGAGTTGCTCGCGATTCACATCGACAAGCAACTGCGTCCCGTCTGGCAGCAGACCAGGGAAGACGTAGGGATGGAAATCCTCCGCGATCGGGAATAGTTGCGGCGTCTCCGGGACCGCCCGGGCGATGGAACGACCTGCGGCCTGGTCGATCTGTGCCAGATGAGCCAGGGACGCATCTACCGCGATCAATTCACGGAGTCGCGGGTAGGCGGCGCCAACTGCCGCTCCACGCCCGAACGCCTCGGCGGTGGCGTTGTCGTCTTCGCCTACGGTGCCGAGCATGATCTCCAGCGTCTCCAGCCGTCCCAGGAACGACGACGCCGCCAGAGCGGTGGCGTCCTTCGGCGCAATCCAGGCGATGATGCGCAGGTCGGTGACCGAACCAAGGAGCGGGCAGGCCGCGAGCCGGCTGAGAAAACCGTGGGCACGGTACACCGTCAGTTTGCGAAGCAGTTGAGTGTACCGACTGAGCGAGTCGGCGTGTTCGACCAGCCACCGAGCGGGAAGACCAAGAGAGTCCACCAGCCCCCCTCGAAAGCCGATTTCGGCCTTGTGACGTGCAGCTTCTGGCAGGCCGGATTCCGCCACGATCTTGGCAATGCGTGCGTCGCACAACCGCAGCAACTCCGACCCATTAGATTTTACTCCGGGACGGGTGACCTCAATGTGGGCGCGGATGAACTCTGCTTCCGCGTCCTCGTCGTGATCCTGGAGCCAGTCGGCGTAGACCAGGCGGTGCGTCTCGTCTTCCGGTGACTCGCGAATAGCGGCGAGGAATCCCTGACGCTCGGCTTCGATTCGGTTGGTCATGGATCGACTCCAGGAGTGGGACGGTTGCCGCCCGAAGTTCAGCGAGAGCATTGTACGATTCAGAAGGGCGGAAGGGCGACGCCCTTGCTTCCCCGGAGAGTCGGTTGCGATGTTGCGGGCTCGCCTTTCTGCGGAAGGCGACCTCAAGCCAGCAGCAACCCGGCGACGTTCTTCCCAGTGGTGGGCGGCGGAAGCGGTTTGTTGTCGCGCCGGGCGAGATCGAGCCACTCCTCGACGATCTCGCAGAGTTCCCGGTAAACCTCGGCCTCGTTCGGCCCGTGGCAGCAGGGGCCGATGATGCCGGGACACTGGCCGACGAACGCCCCGTCTTCCTCGGACCACTCGACGATCTTCACGTAGCGAGCGCTGTCGGTCATTCGGAGACCTCCTCGATGGCCTCGACGGGGGCGAACCGGCAGCGTGGACAACCCGACCTCAGTATCGCCGCATGTCAAGGTGGGGTCAAGCGGTCTCGCTGCCTTCCGAAGATGCCGGCGAAGTGTGGAACGCCCCGCAGCCCCCCCACCAAATCCCGGCAATCTTGACACCTCGGACCATTCGTCCTAGAGTACGCCTCACGGCCCACGATTACGTGCTTTCCGCCTCCTTCTCCACGATCATCCCGATCGGGGAGAAATACTCACGGAAGCCATCCTGACCCCGCCGACCTCGCAACCGAGCGAACGCGGCGAGTGGTCCCAGAGCAACAGGCAACATGCAGACACCTCCCAGCGTTCCCACGGATCACTTCCACATCGACCTGTCGCGTATCGCTCAGGATCTTCAAATCAAGAAGATCCAGGTCGAACACGTCGTGCAGCTCCTCGATGAGGGCAACACCATCCCGTTCATCACTCGCTACCGCAAGGAGCGAACCGGCGGGCTGGACGAGGAAGTGCTTCGCATCATCCAGGAACGCGTCAACGCCCTGCGCCAGATGGCCGAGCGCAAGCAGACCATCCTGCGCAGCATCGAAGCCCAGGGCAAGATGACCGAGGAGCTGCGCACCGCCATCCTCGCCGCGGACCATCCCAAGAAGCTCGAAGACATCTACCTCCCGTACAAGCCGAAGAAGCGATCCCTGGCCAGCGCCGCCCGCGAAAAGGGCCTTGAGCCGCTCGCCCTGGCCATCTGGAACGCCGATCCGACTGTCGGCGACATGGTCGAATTCGCCCGCAGCATGATCGCCCCCGAGAAGGAACTCCACACGGTCGATGATGTCGTCATCGGAGCCGGCCACATCATCTCCGAACTGATCGCCGAGGCGGCCGAGGTCCGGAACGGCGTTCGGGCCGTCATCTGGGACACCGGCCGACTCAAGACGAACAAGAGCGAGAAACTTCAGGAAGGCCAGGGGCTCGACTACAAGGATTACTTCGACTTCGCCGAGGGCGTGCGCCAGGTGCCGCCGCACCGCATCCTGGCCATCAACCGCGGCGAGAAGGAGAACGCCCTGACCGCCCGCCTGGAGTGGGACGCCGAGCTGGGCCTGCGCATCGCCCTGGAGCGGCTGCCGCTACCGCTGCCCGGCGAGAAGCCGCTGGAGGCGATCACCATCCAGCAGCCGCCGGCTCCGGTCCAGGCTCCGACGCCAGCACCCGAACCGGCCCCCACTGCCGAGACGCCCATCGTCGAGGACGCTCCCCCCGCCGTGGTTCCTCAGGCCGAGCAGGCCACCAGTGAGCAGCCCGCGCCCGATCAGCCGCCGGCCGAACAACCGCCCGCAGAGCAGGCCGCTCCGGTCGAACCGACACCGGCTCCGATCACCCCCGTCGCTCCGACGACCGTGGTGGTGCTGCCACCGCCGCCGCCCCGGCCACTGAGCCAGCAGCAACTGCGCGAACTGGCCCAGCGCCGGATCGAGGCCCTGGCCCAGCATCCCCATCAGGATTTCCTCAGGCGAGCCACCGAGGACGCCCTGGTTCGGCTCCTGCTCCCCAGTCTGGAGCGTGAGATGCGCCGGGAACTGACGCATCGCTCCGAGGCCCACGCCATCGAGGTCTTCGCACGCAACCTGCGCAGCAAGCTCCTCGCTCCGCCACTGCACGGCCGGCGCGTCCTGGCCATCGATCCGGCCTTCCGCACCGGCTGCAAACTCGCCGCCCTGGACGAGACGGGCAACCTGCTCGACCACGACGTGATGTATCCGCATCAGCCGCAGAGCCGCAAGGCCGAGGCCAAGCTCAAGCTCGAGGTGCTGCTGCGCAAGCACAACCTCAACGTCATCGCCATCGGCAACGGCACCGCCTGCCGCGAGACGGAGGAACTCGTCTCGGAACTGCTGGCCGAGCTGGAGGCCCGCCGGAATGGTCTGCCGGTGCCAACTCCGGCCGAACCCGAACCGACACCAGCGCCGGCACCCGAGCCGACTCCGGAGGTAAGCGCGACACCGGAGCCGACGCCGGCCCTGGTGGAGAACGTGACTCCGCCCGTGGTCGAGGATGCCCCGGCCACGCCCGTGGTCGAGGACGCTCCGTCCACGCCGATGATGGTCGAGAGCAGCCCGACTCCGGCTCCCGCTCCGGAGAAGGAAAAGGAGAAACCGTCCCAGGTCGAGCAGCTGAAGAAACAGCTCGAGGGCCTGCCGGACGCCGTGGCTGAACTGGCCTACGTTATCGTCAACGAGGCTGGAGCCAGCGTCTACTCGGCCAGCCCGGTCGGCAAGGAGGAGTTCCCCAACTTCGACGCCACGACGCGCGGCACCGTGTCGATCGGCCGACGTTTGCAGGATCCGCTCAGCGAACTGGTCAAGATCGATGCCCAGCACGTCGGCGTCGGTCTGTATCAGCACGACCTGCACATCAAGCAGCTGCGTGAGTCGCTCGACGCCGTCATCGAGTCCTGCGTCAACACCGTGGGTGTCGATCTGAACACGGCCAGCGCATCGCTACTGCGGTACGTCTCGGGCCTGACGCAACTTGTCGCTCACGATCTGGTCGAGTATCGCAAGACGAACGGTTCCTTCCAGAACCGCGAGCAACTGATGCAGGTGCCGGGCATCGGCCCGACCCGGTTCACCCAGGCAGCCGGCTTCCTGAAGATCGCCAACGGGGCCAATCCGTTCGATGGCACCTGGATCCACCCCGAGAGCTACGGCATCGCCACGCAGATCCTGACCGAGCTTGGCTTCAGCCCCGAGAGCCTGCGTGATCGGGAGCAGTTGCAGGCCCTCCGCGAGAAGCTGCGCGGGGTCAACATCGACGAGCTGGCCGGCCGACTGAACGCCGGTGTCCCGACCGTCGCGGACATCCTGGAGGCGCTGGCCCGACCGGGACGCGATCCACGCGAGGATCTGCCGCCGCCGGTCTTCAAGAAGGGCATCCTCAAACTGGAGGACCTCCAGGCGGGGATGGAGCTGAAGGGAACGGTTCTCAACGTCGTCGATTTCGGCGCGTTCGTGGACATCGGCCTGAAAGACAGCGGCCTGGTCCACATCAGCCAGATGGCCAACCGCTACGTCAAGAACCCCTATGACATCGTCGCCGTCGGCGATGTCGTCAGTGTCTGGGTGCTGAACGTGGACACGGAGCGGCACCGGGTGTCGCTGACCATGATCGCTCCGGGGACGGAGCGCAAGCCGCCGGAGCGGCGACCGGCACCGCCACGGCGTGAAGGGGGTGGCGACCGTGGTCCGCGTCGCGAACCTGCCGGCGCGGGCGGTCAGCAACAGGGCGATCGTCCGGCCCAGGGCAATCGGCCGCCGCGGCGTGAGTCGGCCGGTGCCGGTGCCGGTGGTGGCGGTCGAGAGCGTCAGGGTGGCGGCCGTGGTCGCGATGGCGGTCAGGGACGGGGTCAGGGTGGTCAGGGTCAGTCGGCCACGGGGCTGCCGCCGCGTGGCCAGGCCCGCCGGTTGCCGCCGCGTGGTCAGGCCCGCCAGCAGCAGGCCCGGAAGCCGGGCGAGCAGACGCCGCCGGCCGAGACTCAGGAAGCCGCCGAGCAGCAGACGCAGCAGCAGGGCAAGAAGGCGTCGCGTCGTCAGCAGCAGGCGAACCTGTCGAACGAGGCCCTGGAGGGCAAGCAGGCCCTGGGCACGTTCGCCGAGCTGGCCGCCTTCTGGAACGCCAAGAAGGAACCCGCCAGCGACAAGAAGTCGGCGAACGAGAAGCCCGCGGAGCAACCGCCCTCCGATGGGGAGCAGCCGCCGACCGTGGAGTGATCAGTAGCGCCCCAGCGCCGTCTGTCAGAGCCGCGCACGCAGCGGTGTCGCCGTACTCACTTCTCCCGCAAGGCCACCCGGTATACGAAGTGCGTCGTCGCGGTCGGTGCCTCGCCCTCGGCCAGCGGCGAGGTCAGCGTTACGACCTCACCTTCCCGCTTGTATTCCCACGGCTGATGGGTCACCGGATCGACCGGCACCGGCACGACCTTGATGTCGGCGAGCCGCTCCGGCCATTTACCACCGTTGACCGCCGCGTGCATCCGCAGAGCCTCAAGGGTCGCCAGACCGACGTGCCGGCGCTCGCTCCGCAGGATGGCGTCCTGGATGTTGTCCAGGGCCGCGACAAAGCCGCCGTCGAACAGGGCGTTGAGCAGGTTGCCGAAGAAGACGCGATCGAGGACCATCCCGGCGGCGTTGGCCCGATCGCGGGCAGCCTTCATCCCGGGTTGGCGTGCGCTCTCGCCGGCCAGGGCCCAGGTCAGCCACTCCTCGTGAGCCAGCCGATACTGCTTGTAGTACGCCAGGGCCACCGCCTGGATCGGATTCATCGCCGTAACGCGTTCCTTGCTGTAGCCGTTGTCCAGCAGCCAGGCCCGAGCCGGGCCATGCAGCGCGACGACCGCTGCGGCCCGTGTCGCGTTCTTCAATGCCGGCTGGCGTACGCCGAAATCCTGCATCATCCGGTCGAGCTGGGCCATGCCGGCCTGGATGTCCTCGACCGAGAGAATGCCCTGATCGACTCGTTTGAGGAACGGCCAGGTGCGCTCGACCATGTCCGTCTCTTCGAGCAGGGCCGTCTTCGGATCGAACATCGGTCGGGGCAGCGTTCGCAGGGCCCAGTACAGGTTCGGAGCGTCCGGCTGCTGGATCAACGTCTGGAGTTGCTCGCCCATGTCCGCGACGACGGCGACGCCGACGAGCAGTTGGATCAGGAACGGTCCCTTGCCGAGGTTCTGGCCCAGGGCGTAGCCGATGCGTAGAGCGCGGATCGCCTCGTCGTACTCCTTTCGGGCGATGTGCAGCCGAGCCTTGACCGCCAGCACGTGAGCGAGCATGCGGAAGCCCTGCACGTCCGGCAGGAGCGTGCCGATGCCCTCCTCCCGGCCAAAGGTGTTCCAGTCGCAGCCCTTCTGCCGAGCGGCCAGCTCCATCTCGCGGAGGAGGTGCCGGGCTCTCTGAAGGCCCTGTTCCATCTCCTTCAGGGGCAAGTCCTTCAATGGCGTCTTCTGCCACTCGTACCAGTGTGCTTCACGCAACTCCTTGAGCAGGGCCGAATTCTCGACGAACATGGCCTCGGTGCGATAATACAGTGCCGCGGCATTGCCGGGTTGCTGCTCACGAGGATCGGGCAGCAGACGATACCGGAGCAAGGGCGTCGACGTCTTTGCCGGGCCGATGGACAGGGCGCGTTTCTGCTCGGCTCCATCGGCCGGGAGCAGGAGCATCGGAACCGCCAGAAGACAGGCCAGGATCGCGCGGCGCAGCATGGATAGAAACCTCGTGAAGGGCAACTCGATGGGAGAAACCATTATTCCGACCACGCCGACCGCAGGCAACGAGTTACTTCTGGAATCGCTCGGCGATCAGGCCGTCCTGGTCCGCACTCCGGACGAGGCGTCGGCCCTGCGCCTGGCCGCCGCCGTGTGTCAGGATTCGCCCGACTGGCTGGAGGACATCGTCCAGGCGTACACCTCGGTCGCGGTTTTCTACGCGGCGCATCGGATCGCGCAGACGCTGGTGGTCGAGTATCTGCGATCGCTCCGCCTGGCCTCCGGAACGGCCGAAACCGGCACTCTGCACGACATCCCCTGCTGCTACGAACTGGGACCGGACCTGCTCCGGGTTGCGGAGCGAACCGGGCTCGACCCGTCGGCGGTGATCGCTGCCCACAGCGGCTCGATCTACACGGTCTACGCGATCGGCTTCTGTCCCGGCTTCCCGTACCTGGGCTACCTGCCGACCTCGCTGCAAGGGGTGCCACGTCTGGAGACGCCACGGGTACGGGTCGAGCCGGGCAGCGTCGGCCTGACGGGTCGGCAGACGGGTATCTACCCTGAGCCGCGGCCGGGCGGCTGGAATCTGATCGGACGCACGCCGTTGTGCCTCGTCGATGTGGACGCGGGATACTTCCCGCTGCGAACCGGCGATCGGGTGCGTTTCGTGCCGATCACGCGCGAACGGTATCAGGAGTTGGCCGGACAGCGGCTCACCTCGGCCGGAGCGACTCACTCCGTGTCCACGAAGGAGGCGGCCACGTCATAGAACGTGTCCGTCAGACGCACACAGCGCAGGATGCGCGCCCGGATGCGGAGCGGCGGCTTGCCCTCGCCGGCGAAAAGCAGGGTCCGATCCTCAGCGGGAACTTCCTGCGTGGTGATGAACTTGACGCCGCCGCGCGACAGATCCTGTGTGAAGCCGGTCACGCCGGGATGCGTCCCCGCCGGAAGGAGTTCGATCCGTTCATTGAACGGCAGGCGGGGTGCCTGTCGGCGTTCCTCCATCGCCTGGCGCGACCGCTGGGCCCGCTCGATCAGACCCTCGACGGCGTCCTGCACGCGCTTCTGCGCGTCCGCCTCGAAGACGGGATTCTCCATCTGAAAGGAGCAGCCGATCTCGACGAAGCCATCGTCGTGCGGCGTCCAGTGGCAGACCTGGGCCGGCAGGTGGAGCGGCTGACCGTCCACGTCCAGGGTGAGCATGACGCGCACCGCCTGGTTCATGGCCCGTCCGAGCGTCTGCTGGAGCAGCAGGGTGCCGCCGCTGGAGAGGTTCCGCGTGATCGCTTCCTGAGCGACTGACCAATCCACCGAGCCATCGGTGCGGATCGGCGAGACCTGGACCTTCTTCAGGATCGACCAGCGCGGGGCGACTCGCTTCTCGGCTCGCGGAGCCCAGGTCAGGATGAGGCGTCGGCCGCCTGCCTCCCAGCGAACGTCATCGAAGAAAGCCCGCATCATGAGGATGCCGCGACCGCTGGCGAGGAACCCGTTTTCGGGATCGACCTCCAGGCGGTGCAGCACGGCCTCGACGTTGAAACCGGGGCCCTCGTCGGTGATGATCCATTGCCAGCCGGTGCCGTCGAAGCCGAGGCCGACCCGGACGCAGCGGCGGTTGTACGCGGGATCGTCCAGACGCTCGACGAGGTGACGAGCAAAGGCGTCGCCGTCCTCCTTCAGGGCGGAAGGAATTTCGAGGTTGCCGTGGATGACGGCGTTGGTCAATCCCTCGTGCAGGCCCATGAGCAATCGATCCGCCTCGACCTCGTCACAGGAGCCGACCTGGAGCAGTCGCTGGCGAATGAAGTCCAGCGTGGCCGGGATCCACTCGATCTGACTGGGAATCTGAATCTGGGTCCGATCGTTCAGCACGGCCGACCCGAAATCGAACGCGGTGATCGCGCTGGTCATGAATGGCACGCCTCGTCGGTGGACAAATGCCCCGGATGGTGGCGATGCACCGGAACGGGTCGTACAATCGCGACACGAGCCCCCGCTCGTGTCCTGGGCGGGCCGCCCCCTGATGGACTCTAGCTCACGCCCGGAGCGCGAGCAGATCGGATCGTCGTCACCGAACCGGAAAGGCAGACCCATGAGCGATCGACCGCGTGTTTTCGTCACCCGCCGCATCCCGGCCGCAGGCCTCGACCTGATCTTGCAGCACTGCCAGGCCGACATCTGGCCAGACCTGCTGCCGCCCCCCTACGAGACGCTCCGCGAACGTATCGCCGACTGTGACGGCCTGGTGTCACTGCTCACCGATCGGATCGATGCGGCCCTGCTCGATGCCGCGCCGCGACTCAAGGTCGTCAGCAACTTCGCGGTCGGCTTCAACAATGTCGATGTCGCCGCCTGCACGGAGCGCGGAATCGTCGTGGGCAACACGCCCGGCGTGCTGACCGAGGCGACGGCGGACATGGCCTTCTGCCTGCTCATCGCCGCCGCTCGCCGCCTGGTCGATAGCTGGCGCTACGCGGCCGGTAACCAGTGGTTGACGTGGGAGCCGGTGGGCCACATCGGTGCCGACCTGGCCGGCAAGACGCTCGGCGTCGTCGGCATGGGGCGAATCGGTGCCGCCCTGGCACGTCGCTGTCACTTCGGCTGGAACATGCCGGTCCTGTACACCGATCGTCAGGCGGTGCCGCAGGCCGAGGCGGAGCTGGGAGCCCGTCGCGTCGAACTCGAACAGTTGCTGGGCGAGGCCGACTTCGTCTCGGTCCACACCGATCTGAATGCCGAGACGCGCGGCCTGTTCAATGCCGAACGCTTCGGGCAGATGAAGCCGACGGCGGTTTTCGTCAACACGGCACGCGGCCCCGTCGTGGTCGAGGCGGACCTGATCGCGGCGCTGAACCGGGGCACGATCTTCGCGGCCGGCCTGGACGTGACCGATCCCGAACCGCCGGCACCGGACAGCGTGCTGTTCCGGACGCCGAACCTGATCGTCGCACCGCACATCGCCAGCGCGACTCGCGGCACGCGCGACGCCATGGCGACCATCTGCGCCCAGAACCTGCTGGCTGGCCTCAACGGACGAGTGCTGTCGGCCTGCGTCAATCCGGAAGTCGAGACACGTCGGCGGAAGTAGACGCTGACACCTTCTCGACAAAATTCCTCCCAACGTCCGTCCCGGGCCGATTTTTCGTTCTAGACTGGAGGTGAGGTACGGTCCCCGAACAGTTTCATTCGGTGGGTACGTTTCATGGCGGGACGCGTCTTCATGAACCGGTACGAGGTGATCCGACCGCTCGGCGAGGGCGGCATGGGTCGGGTCTATCTGGCTCACCAACTCGATCTGGGCCGGACGGTGGTCGTCAAGGTAATGCACGACCACATCGCCGCCGATCCGAAGTTCTGCGATCGCTTCACGCGCGAAACGCTCCTGATGGCGCGCTTCCAGCATCCCTACGCGGTCACGCTCTATGACGCCTCACTGAACGATCCGCAGGGCCCCTGCATCGTGATGGAGTACATCAAGGGAGTGACGTTGGAGTCGCTGCTCCAGGGCGAACGACGGCTGACCCCGGCTCGGATCTCGCGTCTCTTGCGGATGATGTGCGAGGCCCTCCAGGCGGCACACACTCAGGGGATCATCCATCGTGATTTGAAGCCCGCCAACATCATGGTCGTGGATCCGAACACGCCCTACGAGCTGGTCAAGGTCATGGACTTCGGTCTGGCCAAGCTGCTGGCACCGGACCCGGATCATCCGCAAGGGGTGACCAACGCCGAGTTCGCCGTCGGTACTCCGGGCTACATGTGCCCGGAGCAGGCCCGCGGCGATGACATGGACCATCGTGGCGACCTGTATTCCGTGGGCGTCATGCTGTTCGAGATGCTCACCGGCCAACTGCCGTTCGCTGGTCGCTCGACCATGGACGTGCTGCTGGCTCATGCCACCGAAGCGGCTCCGTCGTTCGCCCTGCTGGGCCTGGACGATCGCGTGCCGTTCTCGGTGGAAGAGGTGGTGGCCGCCTGCCTGGAAAAGGATCCGAATCTGCGGCCCCGCAGCGCCCGCGAACTGGCCGAGGCTTTCGAGTCTGCCGTTCTGGACGCCGAGCCGATCCCGGAGGCGGCGGCCCCCGAGGCTCTCGTGCCATCCTCTGGCACACACACACGGCTATCGCGGACACCGACAGGTCCGGGTGCCAACGTGGGAACCAATCCGAATCATGCCACCGTGGCGACACCGACGGTCCCGGCCGATCCGCTGACCACGACACATCAGCTGGAAGCGTGGATGCCGGAGCGGATCGCCGTGTACAAGCTGGCCGGGTTCGTCCAGGCCTCCGGTGGCACCGTCGTCGAGAATGTCCCTGGTCGCATCAAGGTGCGTCTCGGGGGCGGCAAGAGCGCGTATCGGATTCCGGCCCAGAGCGCCCTGGCCTGGCTCGGGCTGACCACGTCGCAGTTCGACATCGAACTCCGCCTGCAGCGTGTGGAGGCGGAGCGCGGGGCGAACCTGCTGCGGATCACGCTGTTCTGCAAGGCTCCCTCAGCGGCGGTGCATCGCGATCGGGCCTGGCACGATCTGTGCAGCCGCATCTTCATCGATCTGCGTGCCTATCTGATCGCTCAGGCTTCGCCGGTATCCTGAATCTTCGGCGAGCCGGATTCCGAATTGCTCTATTCTGACCCGTTCGTTTCTGGCATGATGCCCGGCCGTGGTCGGCCTGAGTCGCAGGGAGGCGCTGTACATGTCGGAGACCGTCCCCGATCGCCCGCGCCGCTCCCTGTTCCGTGCCGTGTTTGCCTGCGTGCTGCTCGGTGCGGTTCTCGTTCTGCTCGCCGAGCTTCTCTACATCCTCGTCGGCTCCAATCTGCGCGCGGTGGTGCCTGGACGGCTCTATCGCTGCGCTCAGCCGAGCCCGAGCGATCTGGCCCACTACCGCGATCGCTACCAGATCCGCACCGTCCTCGCCCTGCGCGGTCTGTGTGATTTCGAGTCGTGGTACCGAGACGAAATCCAGGCGGCCGAACGCCTTGGCCTGTCGATGGAGGTCCTCGGCCTATCTGCCGGTCGCCTGCCAGGCGTACCGACCATCCGCCGTCTGTGCGAGATCCTCGATCATGCCGAGCCGCCGCTGCTCGTCCACTGTCAGCAAGGCGTGGATCGAACCGGCCTGGTCAGTGTTCTCTACCTCCTGCTCCGAACCGACGCCACGCTGGACGCGGCGCGGAACCAGCTCAGCATCCGCTATCTGCACATCAACGCCGGCCGCACTCGGGCCATGGGCGAGTTCCTCGACCTCTACTCCGACTGGCTCCAGAGCCGGGGCGAGGACCATCGGCCCGAGCGACTGCGCCACTGGCTGATGGAGGTCTATCGGCCGCCCCAGGGCTACGCGGACCTGGAACTGGTCGAGAAGGGTCTCGACCTCGCCTCCGGCGACCGGATGGTACGAGTGTCACGCGACGAGCCGTGTGTCATCCCGGTTCGGGTGCGCAACGACTCCCGGGACGATCTGCACCTGAGCGCCGACCTGTTTGGCGGGCTCTACCTGCGCTGGTCGCTGCTGAAGGCTGACCGGACGCCCGTCCTGGTGTCGCAGCCGGGTGGACTGCGGGACGCCCGGCTGCCGCCGGGAGGTTCCACCGAACTTCACGTTTATCTGCCGCCGATGAAGGTTCCTGGCCGATACTGGCTGATGATCGATCTCTTTGATCGGCTCGTCGGCTCGTTTGCGGTATACGGGTCGGAACCGTTGTTGGTGGAGCTGGAAGTGCCATGAAGGGTGCGCTACGCTGGGGAGGCAGTCTGATCATTCTGGGCGTTCTGGCCTGCCGTCTGGACTGGGGTCAGGTCGCGGCCTGTTTCGCGCGCCTCAACGTCAGCCTGTGGGCCCTGGCCGGCCTGATTTACCTCGCTTCTCAGATGCTCAGCAGTTTCCGCTGGCAGCTTCTGTCGCGCGTACTCGGCTTCCGAGGATCTTTTGGCCGATTCGTCGGGATGTACCACATCGGCATGTTCTTCAACCTGCTGCTGCCGACGAGCGTCGGCGGCGACGTGGTCCGGGCGTGGTATCTCGCCGGTCTGCGTCGTGAGGGGACCGGAGGCCAGCGAACCCTGGCCGTGTTGAGCGTGTTCATCGATCGCCTCAATGGTCTGGTGTTGCTCGTCCTGCTGGCCGGTGCGGGCGTTCTGTTGAGTCCGGTGCCATTGCCGACCTGGGTCCAGGCGACCGTCGCGGTCGCCGTCGCTGGCCTGGTTGGAGGCCTGGCTTTCCTGCTCGCCGGCAGCTACCTTTTCGATGGCTGGATGCGCCGCGACCCGGCCCGGCCGCTGAACCGCTACGTGGCGGCACTGGGGCGAATACTGATCGCGACGAGACTCTACCTGCGTCATCCCGGCATGCTGCTGATCGCGTCGCTGCTGTCGCTGGCCGTGCAGGTGCTGGGCATCGTCATGGTCTGGTGTGTCGGCCTGGGTCTGGGGCTGGAGGTGCCGTTGATCTGTTACGGCGTGGTCGTGCCCCTGACGGCGCTGCTGACCCTGCTGCCGATCAGCCTCAACGGCATGGGACTGCGCGAGGCCGGCTTCGTGGTTCTGATGGCTCCGCTGGGCGTGGCGACGGCGACGGCGGCGACCCTGGGTTTCCTGCAATTCCTGGCCGCGGCGGCGTGCAGCCTCCTCGGCCTGGGCTTCTACCTCTTCGGCCAATATCCCCGCTATCGGCCCCAGACGCTCGAGGAGATCGGCGATGACCGTGCTGTCAGTGGTGGTTCCGATCAAGGACGAACAGGACAATCTGCGCCCGCTGCATGAGCGTCTGGTCGCCGCCCTCGACCCGCTGCTGTCGCCCACGGCGAAGACGCCGCTGACCGACTACGAGCTGCTCTTCATCGACGACGGCAGCACCGATCGATCGCACGCCGTGCTGGAGGAACTCGCCCGTCGGGATTCGCGCGTGAAGGTCGTTCGTCTGCGTCGCAATTTCGGCCAGACGCCCGCCCTCCGCGCGGGCATCGATTTCTCACGCGGTGACGTTCTGGTCACCATGGACGGCGACCTCCAGAACGACCCGGCCGACATCCCGCGTCTTCTGGAGGTTCTCGAGCAGGGCCATGATGCCGTCTTCGGCCGACGGGCCCAGCGGCAGGACGATTTCCTGGTCCGCAAGGTGCCCAGTCGGATCGCCAACTGGATCATCCGCAAGACGACCGGCACGAGCATCCACGATCTCGGCTGCACGCTGCGGGCCATGCGCCGCGACCTGGCCGAGTCGCTGCCGTTGTATGGTGAGATGCACCGCTTCGTCGCGGTTCTGGCCCAGATGCAGGGGGCGAGCGTCGCCCAGATCGACGTGCAGCACCATGCTCGCAAGGCCGGCAAGACGAAGTACGGTCTGTCCCGGACGTTTCGCGTCGTGCTGGACCTGATCACGGTCAAGTTCCTGCACAGTTACCTGACGCGTCCGATGCACGTCATGGGCCTGGCCGGCCTGACGTGCATGGCCCTGGGCGTGATCAGTCTGCTGGCGACGATCGCCATGAAGCATTTCCACACGCCGCCGGTGTTCATGACCGGAAATCCGCTCCTCCTGTTGAGCGTGACGCTCGAACTGGTGGGCATCCAGTTCATCGGCATGGGCCTGCTCGGCGAGGTGATGTCGCGAACGTACTTCGAGAGCCAGGGCAAGCGAGCCTATCTGGTGCGCTCGACGTTAAACCTGGAACCGACGAGAGACGAACGCCGAGCTGCGTAGGTCTAGCCCGGATTTGTCACCGGGGGTCGATCGGTGGACGATACTGGTCCCGGGAACGGTGATTGCGGTCCATGCCGGTGGGGCGTCGAGACTCACTCCTGCGTCACCGCCGGGCCTGGATTCCGGGCTTGAACACCGCTGCGCATCTGAGTCATCTGCTTCATCTGAAACTCGCGTGCCGTGCTCCCCTTCGAGATGGCCTGGGCGGCATCCTTGCTACGTTCGCCGAACTCGAAGAGAATCGGCGCGACGAGAATGACGGCGGCCGGCAGCCAGAGACCCAACAGCATCGGGAACAACATCAGGACGCTGGCCCGGTTCGCCTGGGCGTCCGCCCGCTGACGCTGCGTCATGCGATAGTGTTCCGAAAACTCCAGCAACCCCGTGCTGACGTCCTTGCCGAGCCGCTCCGACGACGTCAGCACCGCCACCAGCTGATGGACCTCCGGAATGCGGACGCGCTCGGCCCAGTCGGTCAGGGCGAAATCCAGCGACCGCAGCCGCGTGTGCTGCCGGACGATCTCCAGTTCGCGGGCCAACTCGGGGAACGAATTGTGCATCTCCTGAGCGACCCGCTCCAGGGCTCCCGAAACCGTCTGGCCCGAGGTGATGGCCAGGGCCAGCATGTCCACGGCCACGGGCAGACCGCGCTCGATCTGCCGTTTCCGCCACTGAGCCACCCGGTTCAGGTAGGCCCGCGGCGCGGCATAGCCGATGGCCGCGAGCATCACGCCGCCTCCGAAGGCCGCGGGAACGTACTCCGGCGGAACGAACACGCCAACCAGGACGGCGACCACCAGCGGCACCAGCACCAGGAGCGAGCGGACGGCCGCGTACTCCATCAACGCCGTCGGAGCATAATAGCCGGCCTCGCGCAGTTCCGGCCGTAGATCCTTCTGGCCCTCTTCCGTCAGCGGCACCTGCGCCGCCAGGACGGGGGTCATCTTGCCCAGGATCATCTTTCGCTCGGGCTCGTCTCCCTCGGCCTGGCGGGCGTCCCGCAGTCGATCTTCACCCAGCGAGCGGCGATACTGAAACCACTGGATCATGGCGTACGATCCCAGCGCGACGCCCAGAAACACCATCAGGAATTCCGGACCTACGAACATGGCCATCTCCCGCGCCGTGGGCGCTCAGTAGTCGATCCGCAGGATCCGGTACATGGTCAGCGCCGCCACCAACTCGACGGCCAGAGTGCCGGCCAGGATCGCCCAGCCCCACGGACTCTGGAAGAAGGGCTGCACGTGCTCCGGCTGCCAGACGGCGTAGCCGGCCAGGAGAAGCGGCCCGGCCAGACCGATCAGCATCGCCGTGAAGCGCGCCTGCGCCGTCGTCGCCTTCAGCCGGCCGACGAACTGATTCCGATCCCGAACGTGTCGGCCGAGCCGATCCATCAGCAGCGGCAAATTGCCACCGTTGAGCCGATGGAAGGCGACCACCGAGACGAACGTGTCGAAATCGAGCGACTGAATGTTCTTCGCCACCCGACGCAAAGCCTGCGGCAGGGACAGACCCAGTTGCAGGTGCGCCAACATCGGCCGAAGATACCCCGAGATCGGCTGCATCTTCTGCTCGATGGTCAACCGGATGGCGTGTTCCAGGTTCATGCCAGACCGCAGTGAGCGGCTGACCAGAAACAGAAAATCGGGCAGCTGCTCCTGGACCTCGGCACGGGCTCGACCGCGCAGGAACCACAGCACCAGCAGCGGGATGCCGACGCCGACCAGACCGCCACCGACCGCCAGCGTGAACTGACCACGCCAGGCGTAGAGCCCGACGGCCAGCAGCACCGCCAGCAGTGCGATCGTGGTCAGGGCGCGACTCGGCGGCATGCCGATCCGGGCGTTCTCGACCAGACGTTCGAAGCCCTGATCGAGCTGTTCGTTCCACGACTCGGTTCGCGGAGCGGGATCCGGCGGCGAACCCAGGGCGTCGTCCTCGTTCACGAGCGGCTGCACCCGGTCGTTCCACGCCTTGCGGCGA
>CAYYJM010000088.1:10806-21644 GCA_964471755.1 uncultured Alcaligenaceae bacterium | reverse complement strand
ACAAGACCCGAGTGCCACCACAAGACCCGAGTGCCACCACAAGACCCGAGTGCCACCACAAGACCCGAGTGCCATGCGTGCTGGCTTGCCTCACCGCAGCCGTTGCAGCAGCCACGTCGCGGCCGACGATCGACGATCGGCGAAGCTGAGCGCTCCCGGTGTGGCCGAGTAGCTCCGCACCGTCGGTTCGTAGATCTTCTTCACGTCTCCGACCGCGACCGGCCGATTCAGATGATCGACCATCGCCTCCAGGTGCAGTGGTCGGGGAGCCAGGCCGCCGGCCAGATCGCACAGATCGCCGGCCGTCAACGCTCCCGGCACGACATCGTCATGACCGACCAGAACGGCGAAGTGCGTCAGGATGCCATGATAGCCGACCAGGCTGCCGGCGATGTGGACGGCTCGCACGTCGTCCTCGAACAGACCGCCGAGCAGGGCGAGCAGACCGCCGAGCGGCTCGGGGCCCTTCGGCCAGCCGCCGACGCCGTGCGGGAGCTTGAAGTTCGTGTCCGGCCCGTTCGTCGGCGTGAACGAGTCGCCCCACAGGGCCAGCCGCTGGCCATCGACATCGTCTCGACTGCGCAGCCAGGCCAGCACGGCACGCAGGTCGCGCAGCCGCTGGCCGAGCAGCGTTTCGCCGAAGAGATGGACCTGCGTTGACAGGCCGGTGTCACTACCATCCCGGCCGCGTGAGGTGCCGACGCGCGTCTCGCCGATGGCCCGCAGATCGGGCAGGACGACGATCGCTCCGCCCGCGATGAGCGTTCGCAGCTCGGCGGCTCGCTCCTTGAGGAATCCCGCCTTGCCGGCCCGCGCCAGGCCGACGACCACGGGAGCCTTCCCGATTCTCTTTATCGGCACGAGGACGAGGATCGGCACCACGATGCCCGGCTCGACCTCCAGGACGACGCGCTCCACCTTTGCCCCGGCGACCGGCTGCTCGTCCGTTTTCCGCTCCTTCACGACCGGCGGCTTCGCCGGGCTGATGGGGCCGAGCAGCCGGGCCCAGTCGTCGCGGAGGAGACGACGGCGTTCGTCGGGCGACTTGCCGGCCAGGCGCTGCCGGGCCTTGTCGATCCGCTCGGCACCGAGAGCGCTCATCAGGTCGGTGAGGCTCTTCGGTTTCAGTTCAAGCCGTGCCGCCTCGGTCAGGCAGGTCAGTTCCTTGACAGAGCGGGGAGCGCTGTACTCGGTCGCCTTGATGCCGAACCAGCGCTCGAAGAGCGGGTGGATCATCTGGCGATGGAACGAGCCGATGTTCGTGCAGTGCGACGCGGCCGGAGCGCTTTGCTTCAGCGTGCCCTTGCCGTGGGCGACGCCGACGTGCTCGGCCGCGCCGTAGAAGTCGCCCCAGATGCGCTGGTAGCGCTTCCAGACGGGATCGCGTTCGCCATCCCAGGAGAACTCATGGCCGTGGATGAGGTGGCGCGGAGCGATGCTGCTGGTGATGACCCAGTGCGGGAAGTCGTCGCTGCCGCCGCGACGCAGGCCGCGTGTCGAGTCCCAGTAGGAGCTGCCGAGGTAGTTGAAGCGTGTCTCGGCGTCGTCGGGCAGCGGGTAACGCGATTCCGGTTGTGGTCCGCCGAAGTTGAACGGCACGCAGCAGGTGATGCGTGGATCGAGCGCCGCCGTCACGCCGGCCGGGTCACCGCCGCCGGCGACGGCACCGAGCAGGATAATCTTCTTCGCATCGATGCCCGGCCGGGCCAGGAGCAGGTCCACGCCGCGGCTCAGATCATGGGCGAACCAGCCCATCAGACTGTCGCCGAGGAGCTGGAGCTGGACGCCGGAATCGTAGCGGAACCAGTAATCCTGCCGACTCGGGCGAAACTCCTTCGGGTAGTCGGCGGCCGAATGGAAGGGATGCGACCGCCGTTCGCCGTAGCCGACCTGGTCGATGACCAGGACCAGACAGCCGGCCCTGGCCCAGGTCATGCCCATGTCCTGGAGTTCGCTCTGCGGTTTGTCGCGGTGGTGGGCATGAGCGATGAGCAGACCCGGCATCGCCTGGCCGGGTTTGGCCGGGACGTACAGATTGGCCGGCACCCACTGCCCCGGCCGACTCTCGTAGACGAGGTTCTCGATCGTGAAGCCGTCTCCCTTCACAGTGCCGGTCACGCGGACGTTCAGTTTCGCCGGCGGTGGCGGAAAATCGCCCAGGGAGCGGCGCAGCTTCTCGATGCGTTCGTCGCGAAACTTCTCCCACTGCTGACGCGTCTGGATCGTCGCCCAGTCGGCGCGTGTGCGGGCGTTGGCCGCGTCGGTGCGGCGGCTGATGTCTCGACCGATCATGCCGACCGCGTCGGCACGCTGTTCCTTCGTGAGGACGTCGGGCGCGATCTTGTTCAGGTCGGCCGACTCGTCCGCACGCAGGGAAACGAGGCCCGTCAGGATCGCTCCGAGGGCCAGGACCGAGACAAACGTTCGTGGCAATCGCATACTGCATTCTCCGAGAACGGCGTCGCCTCTGGACATCCTCGATCGTGGGGGTTCTTGCTCAGGCGGTGTTGAGAAAGCGTCTATCCGGGAAGGCTGCCGCACGGATTATACGAACGAGTGGGACTCGATCTCAACGAGGAACTCGGGATTCCGAGCCGGTTGCGCTGTCAGGGAGCCTGATGGCTCTTGGGTTTACGATGCGTCCTCGGCGGCGTTACCCCAGCCGGCCCCTATTTTTCTAGCGGTGACACACATCTGTCACCGTCACAGACACGATTTTTACCCCAGCCACCTCCCGAGCGGGGGATCTGGTGCGATGCGCCGCAAACCACAGCCACAAAGACACTTGCGATGCCCTGGCTTGCGCTTATGCGTTCCACCCACCGGCGTGCCCCTCAAAATCCCCTACCACCCGCAACATCGCAACCGGCTCCGGGATTCCGGCCACGTTCCGCTGACGCACGCCGACATACAATCATCGGGGAGGTGTCACGATGCCAATGCACGACTGGACTCGCGTCGAAGCGGGGATCTATCACGCCCTGCACCATGAGTGGATCTCGGAGATCCATCGGGCCCTACTGCGACTGTTGCCGTCCGAGTATTACGCCCTGCCCGAGCAGAGAGCCGCCGGCTTCGGACCGAAGATCGTCGCGATCCGCCACGTCAGCGGCGACCGTATCGTCGCCGTCGTCGAGGTCGTATCGCCAGCGAACAAGAACACGGCTCACGGTATCCGCTCGTTCGTCAGCAAGGGCTGCGGACGTATCTGGAGCCGTTCGCCGTTGGTTCGGTGCTGCGTGACATGCCGATCTATCTGCTACCGGGTTTCTACGTCGAGGTGCCCCTGGAGACGATCTACCAGGCGGCGTGGGCGACCATCCCGCGGCGCTGGCAGCCGGTCGTCGAAGGGGACGCCCATCCGACGTGAACAGGGACGCATTCGGTTCGCATTCCAGACACGTCCCTACCGTTGGTGTCCGTGGGATGGTCCGCCACGATTCACGCCAATCCGTCCAGTTCGTCGGTCAGCCGGCCCCACCGCTCCTCCGCCTCGGACAGTTGATCGGTTACCGTGGCGAGATCCTCCAGGACGCGCTCCAGCTCCGCAGGGCTCAGCGGTTCCGCCAACCGGGCGTCCAGGGCTTGCCGCTGCTCGTCGAACCGGGCCATCGCCTCCTCGGTCGCCTTCAGTTCCTGACGGATCTCAGCCTCGGTCCGTGGGGCTTTCCGGGCCGCGACCGGTGGAGCCTTGCGCACCTCGGCCGGCACCTTCGCCCGTGCGGTCACCGCCTCGCGTTCGCCGGCCTCGATCTCCTTGTTGACCCGGTACAGGTAGCCCTCGTAACCGCCGCCGTAGCTGGCCACCCGGCCATCGCGAACCTCGATGATCGTCGTGGCGATCCGGCTGGCGAAGTGGCGATCGTGGCTGGTGAAGATCACCGTCCCCTGGTACTCGAGCAGCGCCTCGGCCAGGGACTCGACCGTGTCCACGTCGAGGTGGTTGCCTGGTTCGTCGAGGATCAGGACGTTGGAGTTGCTCAGCAGCAGGCCGGCCAGGCAGAGCCGGGCGCGCTCGCCGCCGGAGAGGACGCCGATCGGCTTCTCGGTGTCCGGGCCACGGAACAGGAGCGAGCCGGCCACCTCGAGGATCTCCTGATCCTTCTTCCCTCGGGCGGCCTGGCGATGAAGGTAGTCGAGTACCGTCTGCTTCTCCGGCAGGCTGGTGTAGACGTGCTGGGCGTAGACGCCGATCTGGCAGCCGTGGCCCCAGCGGACCTCGCCGGCCAGCGGCGTGAGCGAGTCCACGAGCGTGCGCAGGAACGTTGTCTTGCCCTGGCCGTTGTCGCCGACGATGGCTGCTCGCGAGCCGTGTTCGACATCCAGCTCGATCGCGCTGGCGATGGCCCGCTCCGGGTAGCCGATGGCCAGGTCGCGGCAGCGCACGGCCGGACCCTTGCGCGGCTCGACGCGCGGTGGTCGAATGCGGGCGGTCGGCTCATCGCCGGCGATCTCCGCCAGCTCGAGGCGTTCGAGTTGCTTGCCCTTCGATCGGGCCAGGGTCGCCGTCGCGGCGCGGGCCTTGTTGCGGGCGATGAAGTCCTCCAGGTGACGGCGCTTGGCCAGGATCGTCTCGTTGGAGCGTTCCTCGTGTTCGCGCTTCTCCTGCTTGAACTTCAGGTAGGCATCCACCTTGCCGGGGTAGCCCGTCAGCTTGCCACGCGACAGGTCGAGGGTATGGTCGCAGGTCGCGCCGAGGAAGGCCCGGTCGTGCGAGACGATCAGGCACGCCGAGCGGTGGTTCTGGAGGAAATGCTCCAGCAGAATCTGCGTCCGCAGGTCGAGGTAGTTGGTCGGCTCGTCGAGGACGAGCAGGTTCGGCTCGTGCAGGAGCAGGGCGGCCAGCTTGACGCGCGTCTGCCAGCCGCCGGACAGCGTGGCGATCGGCCCTTCGAGGTAGGCTCCCTTCAACTCGAAGTCACCGGCGACCTCGCCGCACTTCCAGGCCGGCTGGCCGCTGTCACGCTGGAGGAAGTCGAGGGTCGTCTCGCCGGGCAGGAACGGGTCGTGCTGGCGTAGATAGCCCATGCGCAGGCCGGGATGGCGGACGACCTCACCGCTATCGAGTTCTTCCTCGCCGAGCAGGACGCGGAGCAGGGTACTCTTGCCGGCCCCGTTACGGCCGATGAAGCCGACCTTGACATCGTCGCTGATGGTGGCCTCGGCGTTGTCGAGGAGGACCTGGTCGCCGTAGGACTTGCAGGCCTTGGAGATTTGTAGCAGGGTCGCCATCGCGGGGGGAATCCTCGGAACCGGGGGCCGGGAAAACAGGAATTGTACCCACCAGGGCACGAAGAGCCCAGAGAAGATGAGACAGAGAGGCTTCGATGGTGAACTCTTCTTCACCGCAGTACCGCCCGGATCGGCGTCCCCTCGCACAGCGTCGCCGGCCGGCCCTGGCGGTCGAGAATCCGCGTCTCCGGGGCGATGCCCAGGCAGTGGTAGACCGTCGCGGCCAGGTCGGCCGGCGGCGTCGGATGCGTCGCCGGGTACGCGGCGTAGCGGTCGCTCGAACCGTGGACCACGCCACCACGGATGCCGCCACCAGCGAGGACGGCACTGAACACGCTTGGCCAGTGGTCCCGGCCGTCCTTGCCCGCACCAGCTCCGCCGACGACCGACTGGCCGACACGCGGCGTCCGGCCCATCTCGCCGGTCCAGACGATCAGCGTCTCGTCAAGCAGACCGCGAGCGTCGAGATCATCGAGCAGAGCCGAGAACGCCTGGTCCGTCACTGGGCAGAGGCGCGTCTTGAGATCGATAAAGTTCCGGCTGTGCGTGTCCCAGTAGACGCTCACGTTCGTGATGCCGTCATTGGGCCAGAACACCGTCACCAGCGGCACACCGCGTTCGACGAGCCGACGTGCTTGCAGGACGCTCTGGCCGTGGATGTTCATGCCGTAGCGCTCACGCAGAGAACGCGGTTCGCGCGACAGATCGAACGCCTCGACCGCGTCGCCGCTGGCGAGCAGGTCGAACGCCTTCTCGTAATGGCTCTCCGCGGCCTGGACGCCGGGGTGCGCTTCGAGCATTCGCCGCTGGCGGTCGAGTTGATTGAGCAGCGATCGGCGCTGCTCGGTGCGGATCAGCGGCACGTCGGCGGTCAGGCCGAAGTCGGCGACGCGATAGTCTGGCCGGCTGGCGTCCGCGTCGATCCGCATCGGGTTGTGGATCGCTCCGAGCCAGCCGGCTCCCTGGCCGTGCGACTCCTCGACGAAGCGCGGTGCGCCGTTGGGCACCTCCGGCATCATCGACACGAACGCCGGCAGGGAGCCGCGACCATGACCGAAGCGCGACAGGATGGCACCGTAGCTGGGCCAGTCCTCCGCGAGCTGTGCCCCGGGTCGCGGCAGCTTTCGGCCGGTGAGCTGGTAGTGCGTCGCCGTCGTGTGGTTGACGTCGTCGTGCGTCAGCGAGCGGATCAGGGCCAGGCGGTCCATGCGCTGGGCGAGCCGGGGTAGATGCTCGCAGATCTGCACGCCGGGCACCTTCGTGGCGATGGGCTTGAAGTCGCCGCGGTACTCAGCCGGGGCGTCGGGTTTCAGGTCCCAGGTATCTTGCTGGGCCGGCCCGCCCCACATGAACAGGACGATGCACGCCTTCGCCGGGCCGCGTCGGGAGGGCGATCGCGCCGCCAGCAGGTCCGGCAGACCGAGGCCGAAGAGCGAGGCGGTCCCCGCACGCAGGACGGTTCGGCGGTCGATCGGACCGAGGCGGCGGTGGGTCGGGCAGGCGCTGGACGCCATTGGTTTCTCTCCGGCAGGGACGCGGCGAGCCCCCGGCGAGAGCCGGGGGAGTACGCCCGGTGACGAACTCCCCCGGCTCTCGCCGGGGGCTCGCCTTTTCGATCTCAGTCTACCATGCCGGGGGGCGCGGCCAAAGGGGCAACATTTCCTCTCGCCAGGAACCGCCCGGTCGGATACTCTTCCTCTCAGGTCGGGAGAATTGGTGATGCGTGCCGTCGTGCAGCGGGTGGCGAGAGCGAAGGTCACCGTCGCTGACGAGGTCGTCGGCGAGATCGGTCATGGGCTGCTGGTCCTACTGGCGGTCGCTCCGACCGACACGGCCGAGGCCGCCGACTGGTTGGCGGAGAAGATCGCTCATCTGCGTCTCTTCGCTGACGGCGATGGCAAGATGAACCGTGCGGTGCAGGAGATCGACGGCGGCGTGCTGGTGGTGAGTCAGTTCACGCTGTACGGCGACTGTCGCAAGGGGCGTCGGCCGAGCTTCCTCGGAGCGGCTCCACCCGAGATCGCGATTCCGCTCTATGAGCGCTTCGCGACGGCGCTGCGCTCGTTCGGCGTCCCAACGGCGACGGGCCGATTCGGGGCAGACATGCAGGTCGAACTGATCAATGATGGACCGGTGACGATAATCGTGGACACCCCGTGACGCCGTCCCGGATCGGAGAACCGTTCATGACGTGGCTGGACCGCTTGCTGCTCCGGAAGCCGATCGACCAACTCCAGGTGGAGGCCGTCGGCGAGACTCAGTTGAAACGTGTCCTCGGGCCGTGGGCTCTGATCAGCCTCGGCGTCGGGGCGATCATCGGCGCGGGCATCTTCGTACTGACCGGCCAGGCGGCCGCCCAGCATGCCGGGCCGGCCATCGTCCTCTCGTTCATCATCGCCGGCCTCGGCTGTGCCTTCGCCGGCCTGGCCTACGCCGAGATGGCGTCGATGATCCCGATCGCCGGCAGCGCCTACACCTACTCGTACGCCACGATGGGCGAGTTTCTCGCCTGGATCATCGGCTGGGATCTCGTCCTGGAGTATTCTCTCGGAGCGGCCACCGTCTCGGTCGGATGGTCCGGCTACGTCGTTAGCTTCCTGAAAGATCTTGGCCTCCACATACCACTATTTCTGACGGCAGCCAGTGGTACAATCTTCGTCGATCTGCCGACCGGTGGCTGGAAGGAACTCAACGACGCGCTGCGGGCCACCCTGGCGAAGGACGGCATCGACCCGGGCACGCTGCCGCAGATTGTCGCGCTGTTCAATCTGCCGGCCGTGCTGATCGTCGCCGCCGTCACCTCTCTACTCGTCGTCGGCATCTCGGAGTCGGCCACGGTGAACAACATCATCGTCGCCATCAAGGTCGGCGTGCTGATCCTCTTCCTCGTCGCTGGTCTGTCGTACCTGTTCAGTCGGCCGGGGCTGTGGGCTGAGAACTGGAGCGAATTCATCCCCGATCCCTCGAGGAACCCCAAGGGCGAACCGGAGTTCGGTGTCTACGGCTGGTCCGGCATCCTGACCGGGGCAGGGGTGATCTTCTTCGCCTACATCGGTTTCGACGCCGTCTCGACTGCCGCCCAGGAGACGAAGAACCCGCAGCGCAACTTGCCCATCGGCATTCTCGGCAGCCTGGTCGTCTGCACGGTGTTCTACATCGCCGTCGCCAGCGTCCTGACCGGCCTGGTCCACTACAGCAAGCTCAACGTCCCCGATCCGGTCGCGGTCGGCATCGACGCCACCGGCTACACCTGGCTCCAACCCATCGTCAAAATCGGAGCGATCGCCGGCCTGAGTTCGGTCATCCTGGTCATGCTCCTGGCCCAGCCGCGCATCTTCTACACGATGTCACGAGACGGCCTGTTGCCCAACGTGTTCTCGAAGCTGCACCCGACCTTCCGAACGCCGATGTTCACGACGGTCCTGACCGGGGCTCTGGTCGCCATTGCCGGCGGCATGGCTCCGATCGGCATCCTGGGCCACATGGTCAGCATCGGCACCCTGCTGGCCTTCGTCCTGGTCTGCGCTGGCGTCCTCGTGTTGCGTTACACCGACCCGGCTCGGCCTCGCCCGTTCCGTGCCCCGCTGGCTCCGGTCGTCTGCACGCTCGGCATCCTCATCTGCCTGGCGCAGATGATCGCTCTGCCGGGTGAGACCTGGCTCCGCCTGCTGATCTGGCTGGGAATCGGTCTGCTCATCTACTTCGGCTACGGTTTCTGGCATAGCACCCTGGGTCGGACACCACCGCCGACGACGGGGCACGAGGTGAAACCGTGAGCAACCCAGAGAACCGCAACGAGCCGGAGCCCGGCTTTCAGCGCCGGCTCGGCCTGTTCGACGCCACCATGCTGATCGTGGGCACCATGATCGGCTCGGGCATCTTCATCGTCTCGGCCGACATCGCCCGCGATGTCGGCTCGTCCGGCTGGCTGTTGCTGGTCTGGCTCGTCGCCGGCCTCATGACCATCCTGGGAGCCCTGGCCTACGCCGAACTGGCCGGCATGATGCCCCATGCCGGCGGGCAGTACGTCTTCCTGCGCGAAGCCTACTCGCCGATGTGGGGCTTCCTCTACGGCTGGACCTGCTTCCTGGTCATCCAGACCGGCTCGATCGCCGCCGTCGCGGTCGCCTTCGCCAAGTTCCTTGGCGTCCTGGTCCCCTGGCTCGGCACCGATGTCGCCCTGTTCAAGATCGAGAACGTCAACCTGGCCCTGTCGCTGCCCTGGATGGACGATCCGTTCTTCACGATGAAGGACTTCATCATCTCGCCCGGCCAGCTCGTCGCCGTCGCCGTGATCGTCCTGCTCACCTGGGTCAACTGCCGTGGCGTGCAGGAAGGCAAGATCGTCCAGAATCTTTTCACCGTTGCCAAGACGCTGGCCCTGGTGGCCCTGATCATCGTCGGCCTGACCCTGGCCGCCTCGCCGGCCAGCTGGGCGGGCAACTGGGAAGACCCGTGGTTCGGCATCGGCCTGACGCCGGCCTTCAACAAGACGAGTAAACTGAGCCTGGTCGAGTGGCTGGGCGGCTCGGAGATCCTGGTCGCGCTGATGGTCACCGGCGGAGCCATGGTCGGAGCCCTGTTTGCCGCCGACGCCTGGAACAACGTCACGTTCACCGCCGGTGAGATCAAGGAACCGCGGCGCAATCTGCCCCTGAGCCTGGTCCTCGGCGTCGGAGCGGTCATCGTGCTGTACCTGCTGGCCAACGTCGCCTTCCTGCGAGCGCTGCCAGTACGCGGCTCGACCGAGTTCATGACCACTGCCGCCATGTACAACGACAAGATCGCCAACCGCGAGGCGATCCTTCGACGGATCACCGCCAACGTGGACGATCCCGAGCGGGAAGTGAAACTGCCGCGTGTGCGGGAGGAGATCGCCGTCCTGGAGAGCCTGCGTGAGGAATACCTGGCGATGCCGGCCGATCCCGAGGGCCGCCAACGGGCTGCTCAACTCCGCGAGGCCGGCGATCTTCAGCAGCGCGAGCAGGTCATGGTGGACTCCAACACTGGCGAGTTCGCCGTCGCCAACACCCGCGCTCGCGGCATCGCCTTCGCTCGGGATGATCGCGTCGGCACCGCCGTGGTTTCGCTCGCCTCGCCCACCTGGGGCACCTGGCTCATGGCGATCGCGATCATGATCTCGACCTTCGGCTGTGTCAACGGCATGACACTGATGGGAGCCCGCCTCTACTACGCCATGGCCCGCGACGGTCTGTTCTTCAAGGCGGTCGGCGGGCTCAATCGGCAAGGGGTGCCGGCGGTCGGGCTCATCCTCCAGGGCATCTGGTCGATTCTGCTGCTCTTCTCCGGGACGTACAGTGACCTGCTCGACTTCATCATCTTCGCCGTGCTGGTCTTCTACGTCCTGACGGTGATCGGTCTGTTCGTTCTGCGCTGGAAGCTGCCGAACGCGGATCGGCCGACGAAGGTGTTCGGCTACCCGGTGCTGCCGGCGCTCTACGTCCTGCTCAGCACGGCGATCCTGATCGACCTGCTGATCGTCAAGCCGAAGTACACCTGGCCGGGCCTGATCATCGTGCTGAGTGGCATCCCGGTCTACTTCCTGTGGCGTCTGCTGGGGCGGAAGCCGGAACCGTCTGCGGAGA
>CAYYJM010000088.1:0-10796 GCA_964471755.1 uncultured Alcaligenaceae bacterium | reverse complement strand
ACGCCGGTGTGAGAGGCTGGCCCGGAGTCGGCTCCCTCCCCCTCGGTACTCCGGGGGCGAGGGGCTTCCCGAACGACTCATGCACTCTCACGGTTTCGCCTTCACCGTTCCCGTCTTCTCGTTGATCTCCAGGCCGAGTTTTTCGCCCTCGGCCAGGTAGAAGAAGAAGCCGTTGAGCATCTCCTGATGCGTCTGCTGACCATCGCGCACGCTCACCGTCGAGTCCGGGTTGAAGGGATTGAACGCCGAGTTGTCGTAGATGCCGGTCACGTCGATCCGCGTCCCCTTCGGCAGACGCACCTTCCCTTCCGGCAGCCGATAGGCCAGCTGCCAGTCGAAGCGGTAGTTCGGAATCGAGAGCAGCATCGCGCTCACGCCGTCGGGCTTGTGAGCCTCGAAGGTCATCGCCTTGCCGCGCAGGTGCATGTGCGAGAAGAGACCAACGGCGACCGCATCGTGCGGCAGGGTCTTGCTCGTACTCACGGCACAGGCCGGGTCGCCGGGCGGGATGCGGTAGCGCGTCGTGGCCATTCGCAGATGCCGCAACTCCTGCTGAATCGTGCCCCGAGCGTAGCGCAGGCCGACGCTGACGCGCGTCTTCTCGGCCTTGCCACTGGGCACGAAGTGAATCTGAATGGCGAGCAGCGAGCCGGCCGGGATGCGATAGGCGATGCCATCGGGCAGTGTCAACGGATCGCCACCGGGGACGAAGCCGGTGATGAGATTGCCGGCCGAGAAGCCGGCTCCGAGCGAGACATGGGCCAGGTTGGCATGATGAACCAGGCGTCGATCTTCCGGCCGAATCTCCACGCCCTGGAGCCAGGTTTCTTCGGTGAAGAAGTGCGAGAAGATGGCGTACTCGTAGGGAATGTCGCCGCTGGCCGGGAGATTGAACGTGGCCGTGCGTACGACGACGTCCGGCTCGCCGATGCGCCACTGAGTCGTCCGGGCCGGCGGCGGTGGCGGCGCGGTCGTCAGGTCGCCAGCCGGCATGCCACCCGCGACCCAGTCGAGGACGAGATCGCGTTCGCGCGGCGAGAGGCCGCGACGATTGCTGAACGTGCCGTGAGCGGGGTCGGCGAACCACGGTGGCATCCGGCCTTCACGAACGACCTCGGCGATCATCCGGCCGCGAGCGCGGGTCTGTTCGTAGGTTCCCAGAGCGAACGGGGCCTCGGCTCCGGGACGATGACATTCGCCGCAGTGCCTGTGAATCACCGCCGCGACCTGCTCGGCGTAGGTCGGCGGCTTCTCGGGCTTCGCGCGTGTCGGCGGCGTGATCAGGCAGCCATCGACGGTCGTCTCGGGTACGGTGACCTTCTTGCCGGCGAGGATCTCGTCGAGAGCCTGCTGCAAATCGTGGCGCGTCGCCGCCTTCGCAGCGATGCCGGGCCGATGCTGATCGTCGATCCGCCCCCGGTAGCGGATCACACGGTCGGCATCGAGGACGACAACCTCCGGCGTGCGCGTGCCGCCGAGCGCGGTGACGGCCTTGCCCTCGAAGTCCTTGACGACGGGAAAGGCGACGCCATGATCGAGCAGCTGGCCGGCCATCTGGACGATGGTGTCTTCCGGGCCGACGTTGAGGGCGAGAAAGTTGACGCCTTTCTCGCGATAGTCGCGCTGGAGCTTGTCGAGGACGGGCAGATACCGCGGCACCAGGGGACAACCCACCTCGGTGAAGACGATGACGAGAGCCTTCGACCTGCCGAGATCGTCGAGCGATCGACGGACGTAGCGAATGTCGGTGAAGGCCAGATTGCCGACCTTCGAGCCGATCGGCACCAGCGGATCCGCGCCACGCAGCGACGGGACCAGAAGGAGCAGGGATACGCATGCGAGCAGACGACCCGTCATGAAACGATGTCCTCACCGGGAGAATCGAAGACCAGGGCGAGCGGTACGGCCTCAATCGAACCACTCGTCCTCCGGGTCGAACTTGGGCCAGACCACGATGAGGACGGTCATCCGACCGACGGCCCGATGACGCGTGCCAGGGCGAATCATCAGGCAGGAGCCCGGCCGAACCGGGACGCGTTCGCCGTCCAACTCCATGACGGCGTCGGCGTCGCACTCCAGGATGAAATACACCTCCGTCAGCCACTTGTGGTAGTGGACGCGGGCCTCGGTGGAGATGTTCGTTCGGTGGATCGTGCAGGGGAAATCGTCCGTCTCGGCGAAGGCTCGACGTGCGGTGCCACACGGACAGGCGACGCCGGGCAGGGAATCGAAGTCCACGAATTCATAGCCCGGCCGCTCGGTGATCGTGTTCATCAGAGGTGTCTCCTGCCAGCGATGGGATCAAGACCGCGCAAGATCGCGTACCGCATGGTATCATGGACCTTCCACGGAACTCCAGCAGCTTCCCGGCCGAGGAGAAAAGATGACCGCAGCGACCTATCGACTCATCCCGGGGTGGTGCGTCTGGGTAATCTGTGCGTGCCTGCTCGGCGGAAGGGAGGGCTCGGCGGCGGAGGTCGATCCCGCGGCCGTTCTCAAGGCCGCGGGCGTCGCCGTGACACCGGCCGGGGTCGAGGCGTACCTGCGCGACTGGATCGTGGACGATCGCCTTCGCGATCGGCTCCAGACGCTCATCACGCAGCTCGGCAGCGAGGACTTCGAGAAACGCGAACAGGCCAGCGCGGAACTGGGCCGGATCGGCCGCCATGCCATCGAGCCCCTTCGCAAGGTCATCGATAGCGACGATGCCGAGGTCCGCATGCGAGCCCGCGAACTGCTCACGAAAGTGGACAGCGGCGAAAGCCGGTCGCGGCGAGAGGCTCTGCTGCTGGCGGCACTACAATGGCAAGAACAGCAGAAGCCGGCCGGAGCGACGCCCTTGCTGCTCGACGTTCTGCCGCACCTGCCCGGTGGGGTTCATCGCGAGGCGGCCACCCTGGCCCTGTGGGCGAGTGCCCGACCGGCCGATGCCGCACGGCTCCGTCAGGCCGTCCGCGAAGGGTCGGCGGTCCTGCGAGCGGCGGCTCTGCCCGCACTGGAACTCGCCGAGGGAGAACGCGCGGTGGACCTGATTCAGGGCTATCGGAAGGACGCCGATCCGGCCATCCGCCTGGGAGCCGCCCGGGCCCTGCTCGTTCGTCAGCCGCGTGCGGCGCTCACGACTCTGATCGGCCTGCTCGACGGCGACGACGTGAGCGTGCGCGGTCAGGCTGCCCGACTGCTCCAGATCGCGTCCGGCATCCCCGGCAACGGCGAGCGAAGTCCGGAATGGAAGACGGCCGTCCAGCGCTGGAAGAAATGGGCCGCCTCGCCCGACATCGATCGCGCCCGGCCGGTCGGCCTGGCCCGGCTCAAGACGGATCGTTATGGCCTGCTCCTGTCGGTGCAGTTCATCGGTGAGGTGCCGGCGATCCGGGACAGCTACCCGATGTTCCGCTTCGAGACGAACGTCCTCGGCAAGGCGTCCGTGACGCGCGGCCGGCTTCGTCTCGGCGATCAGCGCGGCATCGAGGGCGATCTGCGGCTCTACGTGACGGCCGAGAAACTGCTCGGTCAGGCCACCTTCCCGAAGGCGTTCCAGGTGAAGGCCACGCTCGGCGGCGAGGACCAGCTGGCCGGGGCCTGGCACGTCGCCGTCTCCGTGGGCAACCTCCGCATCCTGTTCCATCCGGGCCTTCCACAGGGAGCCTTTCGGGTCGAGCGGATCGACAACCACGCCCAGCTTCACGAGAACGAGAACATGCCTTTCACCCCTGTGGCCGGCGTCCTGCACGACATGACCATCGACGTGCGCGACAACCCGGATGGGACGGTGACGCTCGACGTGCGCATCGTCGAGGGCGGCGGCGGGAAGGGAGAGTTCCATCGCACGGTGACCGTGGCGGCCGGCGACATCGGGCCGCGCTCGCGCGTCGGCCTGGAGCGCAGCGGCCGGGAGGGCGGCGCTGGTCTGTTCGGTTCGCTGATCATTCGCCATTGACCCGGCCTGCTCGAAGGGACGCTTGCCATGCTTGACCAGACCCCCGTCATGGGTGACGACGACCGCCAGCAGGCGCAGCGGTTGAGCCAGGACAGCCTGCGGCCGCCGCTGCGCGTGCCCGGCTACGAGCAGGAACGCTTTCTGGGCCGCGGTGCCTTCGGCGAGGTCTGGGTCGCCGTGGACAGCAACAGTGGCCGCACCGTGGCCATCAAGTACTACACCCGACGCGGTGCCATCGACTGGGGCCTGCTCGCCCGCGAGGTGGAGAAGCTCCGCCACCTGTTCACCGATCGCTACGTCGTGCAGCTGCTGGCCGTCGGCTGGAATGCCGATCCGCCCTACTACGTCATGGAGTACATGGAGAACGGTTCGCTGGAAGATCGCCTGCGAACCGGGCCGATGCCCGTGGCCGAGGCCGTCGAGGTGGTGCGCGAGGTCGCTCGCGGTCTGGTCCACGCACATGGCAAAGGCATCCTCCACTGCGACCTCAAGCCGGGCAACGTCTTGCTCGATCAGGACGGCAAGCCACGCCTGGCCGACTTCGGACAGTCGCGTCTGTCGAACGAGCAGACGCCGTCCCTGGGCACGCTCTTCTACATGGCTCCCGAGCAGGCCGACCTCAAGGGCGTGCCCGACGCTCGCTGGGACGTCTACGCCCTGGGAGCCCTGCTCTACTGCATGGTGACCGGATCGCCCCCGTTTCGAGACGAGGGAGCCCAGACGACCGAGCAGCTTCAGAACGGCACGATCGCCGAGCGTCTGGCGGCGTACCGTCGGCTGATGCACACCGCGCCGCGGCCTCGGGGACATCGGACCGTGCCGGACATGGACGCCGCCCTGGCCGACATCATCGATCGGTGCCTCGCGGTCAATCCGAAGGATCGCTATCCGAACGTCGAGGCCGTGCTGACCGCCCTGAACAACCGGGAGCAGAACCAGGCCCGTCGGCCCTGGCTCGTCCTGGGCGCGGTGGCTCCCGCTCTGGTCCTGCTCGTCATGGCCCTGGCCGGCTGGGGCCTGTTCAACGCGACGATCCAGTCCGCCGAACAGGAGGTGACCGCCCAGGCGATGCAGGGCAATCGCTTCGCCGCCAGGGCGGTCGCCGATCGCTTCGCCCTGGACATCGACAAGCGCTGGCGCATCCTCGCCTGTGGAGCCGCCGATCCGGAACTGATTCGCCGGCTGGAGAAGGTCCGCACCCTGGCGGTCGGCACGCCGGGATGGGATGACCAGCGGCAATGGTTCCAGACCTGGCTCGACGGCCAGAGCGCGATCTACGACGGCGCGTTCACGCCGGCAACGCGGGCGGTCAGCTGGTTCATCAACGATCAGAACGGCGTCCAGGTGGCGCGCAGTCCCTCGAACGACTCGATCGGCAAGACCTGGGCGCATCGCGACTACTTCCACGGCCAGGGGCAGGATCTGCCGACGGGGAGCAAGGCCCCGCTGATCCATCAACCGCATCGCTCGGTCGTCTTCCGCAGCACTGTGACGAAGAAGCTGACGGTGGCGTTCAGCGTGCCGATCTGGCCGGGCCGACCCGGCGTCGGCGAGCCGGTCGGCGTCCTGGCCATGACCTCGCAGATCGGCCGCTTCGCCGAGTGGCAGGGATCGCCGAGCCAGTTCACGGTGCTGGTCGATACCCGACCCGGCGAGACGGGCCGCCCCGGCATGATCATCGAGCATCCCGTCCTGGAGAAGCAGCAGCGCGACCTGGATCGTCCCACGGCCGACGGCTACGTCTCCGCAAACGTCCTGGAACAGGCCGACCGGGCACAGCAGCGGAAGGTCCAGGCCATGGCTCACCGCATGCGCGATTCGGCCGACACGCCCGGCGAGTCCCACCCGCGAGCAGACAGCGGCGAGGATTTCCAGGGCGATTTCCACGATCCGCTGGTTCCGGCGGTCGCGTCCTGGCTGGTCGCGCTGGAGCCGGTGATCGTCGCCTACAACCGGGACGCGATTATCGACACCGGCTGGACGGTTCTCGTCGAGCAGAAGGTCGCCGAGGTTCTCGCTCCGGTCGAGTCGCTGCGCTGGACGCTCCTGCGGAGTGGTCTGCTCGCCTTGCTGGTGGTGATTGGCGTGGTCGTCGCCCTGTGGGGCTTCGTGATTCTGGTCCTGGACCCGTCCTCGTCGTCGCCGCTGGTTCAGTACCTGCGGCGCTCCCTGGGCCTGGCACGCCGGACGGTGACGAGCGAGACAGGGATGAGCGGATCGCTGGCGCGGACGGATGCTTCCCAGGTCGCGCCGCGGCAGCCGCCGACCGTGTTGAACACCGAGACTCCACCCGGCGCGAAGGAGGGATGATGGCGGAGTTGATTGCCCAGGGCACCAGTCCAGCCGAACACTGGCGGCGGAAACTACATCAGGGAGAGACGTTCGTTCTCGGGAGCGCCCCGGAGGTCTGCCAGGTGGCGTGGGAGCCGTGGCTATCGCGGCGGCATGTCGAACTCACCTGGTCGGGCCAGCGTCTGCACGTCCGACGGCTGGAGACGGCTCGCAACCCGCTCTACTTTCGGGGCAAGGAGGTCGCCACGCTGGAACTGTCGCCGGGCGACTACTTCGTCATTGGCCGGACCCTCTTCCGACTGAGTACCGCCGGAGCCGTCTCGACGCCGAGCAGCGATCCCGGCGAGGTTCATTCCCGAACGATCAGCGCCCAGGAACTGGACCGTCTGCCGTTCCGCGATGCGCCGCGCCGGCTGGACGTGCTGACCCGACTGCCGAAGGTGATCTCCAGCGCGGCCGACAACGTCGAGCTGTTCACGCAGCTGGTCACCCTGCTGCTGGCCGGCATCCCGCGGGCCGACGCGGTGGCCCTGGTGTCGGTCGTGCCGCGTGAGGAGGGGCACTCACAGGTCGAGATCCTGCACTGGGATCGCCGATTGCCGACCGAGGGCGGCTTCCAGCCGAGTCATCGTCTGATCATCGAGGCCGTGGAGAAGGTCCGCGACACCGTGCTGCACGCCTGGCCGACGCACCGGATGGATCGCGCTCCCGGCGTTCCGGATCGGCCCGGCGAGCGGACGGAACTGCCGGACTTCACGCTGAAGGGGAACTTCGACTGGGCTTTCTGCACGCCGCTGCGCGGCGAGGCGGTCAAGGGCTGGGGCATCTACGTCGCCGGCCGGTTTGCCGAGCAGCCGGGCCTGACGCTGCTGGCTCCGTGGGACGAGAACGAGTTGAGCGACGACCTGAAGTTCGTCGAGCTGGTCGCCTCGGTGGTCGCCTCACTCTGCCAGGTGCAGTCGCTGGAACACCGGCAGACCGTGCTGGGGCAGTTCTTCTCGCCGAACGTCCTGCGCATGCTCATGGTGGGCGATCCGGCGACGGCATTGAAACCGCACGAGACCGAGGTGACGGTGCTGTTCTGCGACCTGCGCGGCTTCTCGCGTCGAGCCGAGGCCGAGTCGGAGGATCTGCTCGGTCTGCACGAGCGCGTCAGCAAGGCGCTGGGCGTGATGACGCAGCAGATCTTCGACAATGGCGGTGTCGTGGCCGACTTCCTGGGCGATGCCGCACTCGGTTTCTGGGGTTGGCCGCTGGAGGAGCCGGACGCGACGGGGCAGGCCTGCTTCGCCGCCCTGGGCATCCGGACGTTCTACGAGGCGCTGGCGCGGCGGCAGGATCATCCGCTGGCCGGCTTCCGGGTCGGCATCGGCCTGGCGACGGGTCGTGCGGTGGCCGGCCGGCTCGGTACACCGGAGCAGGGCAAGGTGTCGGTCTTCGGCCCGGTCGTCAACCTGGCCTCCCGGCTGGAGGGGATGACGAAGATTCTGCACGTGCCGATCCTGCTCGACGAGGCAACGGCGAAGGTGGTGCGCGAGAAGCTGGCTCCTGGCGGCATGGCCCGTTGTCGTCGGCTGGCTCGGGTTCGGCCGTATGGCCTGGACAAACCGGTCCTGGTGTCGGAGCTGCTGCCGTCGCAGGAACAATATCCGGATCTGACGGACGAGCATCTGACGCACTACGAGGCCGGCCTCGACGCGTTCCTGGCGGGTGATTGGAAGGAGGCGGCCGTGCGACTGTACCAGATGCCGCCACACGATCGGGGCAAGGATCTGCTGATCGGCTTCATCATCCAGAACAATCACACGCCGCCGGTGGGCTGGGACGGAGTGATTCCACTGGCGAGCAAGTGACGAAGGTCCTGGCGAGCGATGCGGCGGTTGAGTACGATCCTTCCGTGTCGCGGGGTGTCGCTCCATCGCGTGTAGCAGATCTGGCAGCGTGAGGGCTCCGACGCGGAGAAAGCCGCGACGATTGGGGTTGAAGTCGGGCGTCATTTCAGCAACTTCGTCACCACGTTCCCGTGGACGTCGGTCAACCGGAAATCGCGCCCCTGGAACTTGAACGTTAGCTTCTCGTGATCCAGGCCGAGCAGGTGCAGGATGGTCGCTTGCAGATCGTGGACATGCACCCGATCCTTGACGGCGTTGAAGCCCAGTTCATCGGTCTCGCCGAGGTTCAGGCCCGGCTTGACGCCACCGCCGGCCAGCCAGACCGCGGCGCAATCGATGTGGTGGTTTCGACCGATGCTGTCGCGAACCTCTCCCATCGGCGTTCGGCCGAACTCGCCGCCCCAGATGACGAGCGTATCGTCGAGCAGGCCGCGCCGCTTGAGGTCCATCACCAGGGCGGCACCGGGCCGATCCGTCTCGCGGGCGACGCGGTCCAGGCCGGTCGTCAGATTCTCGCCGGCCGTGCCGTGATGGTCCCAGTCGGTGTGGAAGAGCTGGACGTAGCGCACGCCGCGTTCGATGAGCCGCCGGGCCAGCAGACAGTTCGCCGCGAACGACGGCTTGCCCGGCTCGACGCCGTACAGGTCGAGCGTTTTCGTGTCCTCCTTCGACAGATCGATCAGGTCCGGGGCACTGGTCTGCATCCGATAGGCCATCTCGTAGGAGGCGATGCGCGTGGCGATCTCCGGGTCGCCGACCTGAGCCAGACGAGCCTCGTTGAGTTCCTTCAGAGCGTCGAGGCCGGAACGCTGGCGTTCGGACGTGATGCCGGGCGGACTGGTCAGGTTCAGGATCGGCTCGCCACTGTTGCGGAACGGGACGCCCTGGTACGTCGTCGGCAGGAAGCCGCTGCCCCAGATCGGAGCGCCGCCGCGAGGCCCGCGTGGTCCCGATTGCAGAACGACGAAGCCTGGCAGATCGCGCGATTCGCTGCCGATGCCGTAGGTCACCCAGGCTCCGATGCTCGGTCGGCCGGCCTGCGGCGCGCCGGTGTTGATGAAGATTTTCGCCGGGGCGTGGTTGAAGACGTTGGTCGCCACCGAGCGGACGATGGCGATGTCATCGACGATGCCGGCGGTGTGCGGCAGGCATTCGGAGACCCAGGCTCCGCTCTGGCCGTGCCGGGCGAACTTTCGCCGGGTGGCGAGTAGTTTTGGCACTTCCTTCGTGAACGTGTCCATGAAGGCGAAGCGTTTGCCCTTGATGAACTCGTCGGGGATCGGTTTGCCGTGCAGGGCGTCGAGTTTCGGCTTGTGATCGAAGAGTTCGAGCTGACTCGGGCCACCGGCCATGAACAGATAGATGACGTGTTTCGCCCGGGCCGGGAAGTGGCCTGGTTTCGGTGTCAATGGCCCGGCGGGAGCGGTGTCGGCATGCAGGAGCGAGGCGAGGGCCATCGAGCCGAGGCCGACGGCGCAGTCGTGGAAGAAGTGACGACGAGTGCGGTGCAGAAGCGGATGCATGCGATCTCTCCGGGATGGCGACCGTCCGGAGATCGACTGTACCCGCCCCGTCTCGGTTTGAGAAGGGGCGGCTCGATTTTCTCGGCTCGTGGTTACAGAATCGTCTTGAGGAGGAAGCGTCCGCCCTTGCCCGCGGCGACCGCTTCCAGTTCGTTGTCCGGCAGCTCGACCAGGGGGGCCTTGGTCAGAGTCAGGCTCTCGATCGTTTCGGGCGGTTTCTCGTAAGACATGCCAGAGACTCCGGAGATGATTGACGGCACCAGGCCCATTGCCTGGCACCTCCCGGAGTCAGATTCCGACGCACATCGTCGCTGTGACACGATTCAGTTGCGCAGATTGTGGCAGGCGTAGCAGGTTTGCTGCAGGGCGGCCACGCTGAGGCGGACCTGCTTCGGGTCGGCCTGCTCGATGGCCTGGCGGAACGCCGCCGTCCTGGTTTTGAACTCGGCCGAGACGCGCTGCCAGTTGGCGACGCGCTGCGGGTCATTCCGGGTGAACTCCGCTCCGCGATGCGGTGCCAGTTCGGCCATCGCCTGCAGCACCTTCGCGACACGCAGGTAATCGGCCCGATAGTTCTCGAAGTCGGCCTCGGTCGTGGTCTTCCGGTGGCTCAATTGCCGGACGAGATGATCAACGCTGTCGGGAAAGCCAAGTTCGGTCAGCTTGCCAATCCCGAGGCCCTTGCGTTGTCGGTTCTGGAAGATGGTGGATATGTCGCAGGAGTCGAACTCAGCGACGATCTTCTTCGCACGCTCGGCGACATCCTTCGCACCGAGGTTATCGGCCAGAGCGAGGATGGCCTTCTGGGCCTGGATGCGCGGATCGTCCTCCGGCACCGGGGCCGCCGCGAGCAGGGCCCCGCCAAGGATGATCGTTACCGTTGCCAGCAGCCATCGGGTTGTGTGAGCGGGCATGATTTGCTCCGTCGGGTTTGTCGGACTCGGGGGTATTGTCCACCGAGAACGCCGGGCAGGCAACGGCAGACGGCGGGGTTGTTACTGGGCAGTTACAACCCCCGTCCTGGTGGATCGAGCGGCCGTGCGTTTTTTAGCTCCCATGAACAACGGGCGTCGGCTGATGATGGAACAGAGATCGTTCCCTCGTTCGGCTATCGGCAGTAAGGAAAGTAATGCACGCTTGGCCTGATGT
>CAYYJM010000087.1:0-21796 GCA_964471755.1 uncultured Alcaligenaceae bacterium | reverse complement strand
TCGGTGCGCTTACTCCGCTCGGCCTGCGGCCTCGCTGCGTGCGCGGCTCTGACAGTCCGCGAGCACTGGCAGGTACCGCCAATGACGGCTACCCAACCGACCGCGTTTGTGCCATCATGGTCCGTATCAGTCCCCGGACCCCAGGAGAGGAAGCTGCCGATGTCGGTTCTCGATCCGACCGCCGAACAGCAGGACGTGGGCCAGAACTATCAGGAGCTGTACGAGGCCGTCTTCGACCTCAAGCGGCGTCACGCCCTGCATGACCACGCGGTTCGACCGCGCGACGGCCTATCCCTGCGCCGCGACGCGGAGAAGGAACGCATCCACGATGTGGTCAAGCGCTTCCGCACGCTTCCCACCGAGCAGCAGCGTCGGCTGCCCGCCCTGCTCAACAGCCTGGGCCAGCTCGAGGTCGTCGTCGGTGATCTCGATGCCGGCCAGCAGGACTTTCAGGAGGTCGCCCGGATCGTGGTCGATCCGATCGCCCGGAGCGAGGCGTATCACAACGTCTACCGCGTGGCTCTGGAACGCCGCGACTGGAACGAGGCGATGGCCGCCCTGCGCCAGTGCCTGGCCCTGGACGCCGACGCCTTCGAGCCGTTTCCGCTGGAACGCTACGAGCCGCAGCGCATCCTCGGCGCGGGCGGCTTCGGCGTGACGTTCCTGTGCAAGCAGCTCAACACCGACGAGCGCGTCATCGTCAAGTCCCTGCGGACGGACAGTCTGGAGCGGGATATCAACACCGTCTTCCGGGAACTGAGCTGGCAGCAGGATCTCGACCATCCGGCCCTGATCCGGGTGCGTGAGTTCGCCCAGGCGAACAACAACGCGGCGATGGCCTACCTGGCCACCGATTATTTCGAGGGTCAGACGCTGGTCGATCTGGTCGCCCAGAGCGGGCCGCTGTCGCCGGACTCGGCCGTGGAGATTCTCTGGCCGATGGCCCGGGCCTTGCAGGCCCTGCACAATCGCGGCATGCTCCACCGAAGCCTCCGGCCCTCGTGCGTCGTGGTCCGCCGCGAGAATCTCGACGAGGAGTCGGGCGGCTACCGGATTCGGATCCTCGACACGAGCCTGGGGTTGCGGCGAGCGCACATCCACGCCGTGGCCAGCAATCCCGACGCCCAGGTTCAGACCAACCTGGGCCGCAGCGTCACACGCACGGTCGCCTACAGTCCGCCGGAGGTGGTCGGTCGGCCGAAGGGGCAGGTCTGGGTCGGGCCACATTCCGACGTGTACAACTACGGCCGCCTCGCCTGCTTCCTGCTGACCGGCCGACCAACACCCGACGAGGAGGACTGCCAACACCTCGGCGCGGATTGGCGGCGCTTCCTGGACGACTGCACCGCCTGGACGATGGCCAAACGACTGTCCCACTTCGGTCAGGTCCTCGATCGGCTGTCGCAGTTGATCGGCGACTCGGCCCGGAGCGACCGCCTGGAGCGACTGTTGCACGCGGCCAGCGTGGCGACCCACTCCGAGGCGATCGAGCTGAATCCGGAAGACGTGACGGCCCTGGTGAACCGTGCCATGGCGTATTCGCGGCAGGGGAAGTTCGCCGAGGCGGTGGCCGACTACAGCCGGGCGATCGAGTTGCAGCCCGAGGACGCCGGCCTGTTCCGCCGTCGAGCCCAGGCCCACGCTCGCATGGACGCCCACGAACTCGCCCTGGCCGACTATGGCGAGGCGATCCGACTCGATCCGCGCAACCCGGAAGGCTACTCGGGCCGCGGCCTGCTCCTGGCCCAGAAGGGAGAATACAACCGGGCCATCGAGGACTACAACGAGGTCCTTCGGATCAACCCGCGCGACGACGGCTCGTTCTACAACCGTGGCAACGCCCACTACTTCAAGGGCGACTACGAGAAGGCCATCCGCGATTACAGCGAGGTGATCAAGCTCGACGGCCGGAACCTGTGGGCCTACGGCAATCGCGGCAAGTGCCACGCGCTCAGTGGCGACTTCAACAAGGCGGTGAACGACTTCACGCGCGTGCTGGGCCTGGAGCCGGGAAACGTCCGGGCCCTGTGGGACCGCGCCCAGGCGTACCTCGATCTGGGCCAACTCGACAAGGCCATCCAGGATTACAGCGCGGCCATCCACCTCGACGCCAGCGCAGGCCTGTTCCTCGATCGTGGCTGCGCCCACGCTCGCAAGGGGAACTTCGAGCGGGCCCTGGAGGACTTCGCCGAGGGAATCGCCCGCGACCCGAGCAACGCCAGCGGCTTCTACCTGAAGGGGAACGCCCACTATCACCGGCAGGAATACGAACTCGCCCGGGAGGCGTTCGACCAGGCCATCGCGTTACGGCCGACCATGGTCGCCGCTCTGTCGCGCCGCGCCGACGTGCTGGTTCGCCTCGAGCAGAGCGAGGCCGCCCTGGCCGACTACGATTCCGCCCTGGCCATCGATGCCGACTATCGGCAAGCCCGCGTGGGCCGAGCCGACGTCCGTCGTCGAGCCGGTCGCTACGATGACGCGATCAGCGATTACACCCACGCCCTGGATCAGGACGGCCAGGACAGTTACTGCCTGATGCAGCGTGGCATCTGCTCCCGCGAGCTGGGCAATCTCGAACCGGCGTTGACGGACTTCAACGCTGCCCTGGAGATCATCCCGGGCGACGATCACGCCCGCTGCATCCGGGCTGACTTGCAGATTCAACTCGGCGAGACTGAGGCGGCCCTGGCCGATTTCGACGAAGCTCTGACGCGGAATCCCGAGAGTCTGCGAGCCCTGGAAGGACGGGCGCAGTTGCTCGAGGATCTCGGCGAGAGCGACCGGGCCCTGGCGGACCTCGACCGGGCCATCGGGCTGGCTCCCGAGCGACTGTCCTTGCGGCGACACCGGGCGGCCCTGAACCTCAACACAGGTCGGCTTCCGGAGGCACTGGAAGATTGCGAGGCTCTGGTGCGAGCCAACCCGGAGAGCCTGGACGCCCGCTTCAACCGGGCCCGGGTGCTGCGCTCGCTGGGCGAACTGGAGTCGGCCTGTGCCGACCTGGACGCCTACCTGCAAGAGGACCCGGAGGACGACGAGGCGTTGCTGTTCCGTGCCGAGGTGCTGGCTCAACTCGGTCGCCTCGATGCCGCGTATGGCGACGTGTCCACGGTGATCGGCCTCGATCCGGGGTCGGCCGTGGGCTACTACCATCGCGGACTACTGCGGATGATCTCGGGCAATCTGGCCCTGGCCATCGCGGATTTCAGTGCCGCCCTGGAGCGCGACGCGGCCCTGCTGCCAGCCTACTATCATCGAGGTCGAGCGCATCGTCTGGCGGGCGATCACGCGCGCTGCATCGAGGACCATCGCGAGGCCCTGAAGCGAGCGTCCGACGCGCCGGCCCCGTACAACAATCTGGCCTGGACGCTGGCGACGTGTCCGGTCGCGGCGTTGCGGAATCCGGGCGAGGCGATCGAACTGGCGCAGCGGGCCTGCGATCTAACGGCCGGCAAGGACGCGGGAACGCTCGACACCCTGGCCGTGGCCCTGGCTAACGCTGGCCGCTTTGACGAGGCCGTCCAGACCCTGACCCGTGCGATCGAGATCGCGCCGGAGTATCAGCGCGACACCCTGCGCGAGCGTCTAGCGTTGTTCCAGAACGGCCAGGCGTATCGCGAGGAAGCGTGAGAGAAAACCCGGCGAGCGGTTCGTCGCTCGCCGGTAGAACTCACCACAGGCTCAGATTGAACAGGCTGTTGACGGTTCGCCAGACCCAGCGGCCACAGGTCATGTTGTTACAGTAGATCTTCGCCACGACGAGGTTGCCGGGCACCACCGCCTTATCCGGGTCGAGCAGCTCGATGTAGACCAGGTACTGCTGTGTCTGCGGCACCAGGTTTTCCGGAGTCGAGCCCGATTTGATGGCGATCGGCCCGCCCGCTCGACTGGTCAGGGCCAGCGGCAGTTTCTGGTTCTCCGATTCCGGCAGGGGCAGAAGCCGACCGCGGAACGTCGCCGAGTCGCGGCCCTGGACACGCAGGTAGACCGGCAGATCGGCCAGGGCCGGGTTGAACGGCGTGCCGCGTTCCGGCCCCGGTCGGATCAGGAGGTGCCCATCTCGCGCGTCGCCGTTCTGCGACTGGACGATGTAGCCCAGGCCGAACCGCCCCAGCAGACGATCCAGAATCGTCGTCAGGCGCAGGTTCTTCGCTTCCAGGACGACCGTCTCCTTGAGCAGGCTTTCGACGCCGTACGCCCCGGGGTCGAGGTCGATCGTGACCTGAGCCTGCTGGGCAATGTCGTCCAGGGCGTCACTCAGATGCAGATTCCGGAAATCGACGGAGATCCGTCGTTGCAGATGGCGTTCGGTCTGAGCCGCCGCTCGCGTCAGGGGCTGGACGTTTTCCTTCAACTGATTCCACTCGGCGGGCTCGACCGGCAGACAGACCACCAACTGGCTCGGTTGCACGATCTGACAGAGGACGGTGTCCCTGGGAAACGTTCGGCCCAGTTCGGTGGCACGGATCAGGCCGGTGATCCGCCCCGCTCGCGGAGCCCGGAGAATCAACAGGTCACGGCGGATCTGTTCCAGGCCGGTGATCTCCGCCTGGTTGCGCAGCACCTCGCCGCGGGAGGATTGAATCTCAACGTCGAGTTCCCCACGACGGGCTGCATCGCTGGCGGAGTCTTTTAGCCGATGCAGAAACTCGACATAGCGTTGCGCCTGGTCGCGTTCGGAGCGATAGCGAGCAAGATCGGACTCCACCTGCGTGTTGGAAAAGCGCGCCAGTTCCTGGCCTTCCTCGACGATGTCACCATCGGCGACGAGCAGGCGATCGAGGATGGCTTCGTGATGAAGCCGAACGGTATCCATGCCCTCGGCGGAGGCCATTACCAGGCCGGTCGAGAAGATGCGGTTGATCGGCAAGGGGACGAAGAAGAAGATCACCGCCAGGATCACCACAACCGAGGTGCTGATGACAACACGTGTGCGTTTCATGTCGGGTAGTCTCCCGCGCTGATGCAGCCCCTTGCCAAGGCGATAGAGCGGCCAGCCCACCATCGAGCCGATGGCCGCCAGCGTCAGCAAGTTGCTGAGAACTTCGAGTTTGTACGGTCGGAGAAAGTGATACAGAAAGAAGAGAATGCTGAAGGTAATCACCCAGCGGTACAACCAACTGACGATCGCGTAGCCGATGAAGAGCGACTTTCGACCGAGCGTCATGTACGCCTCGGGCGGAACCTCGATCCCCAGACACTGCTTCTGGACCATGTTCGACAGATAGCGATTGGATCGCTCACGCAGGTTGGGAATTTCGATCCAGTCGGCGAGGACATAGTAGCCGTCGAAGCGCATCAACGGATTGGCGTTGAAGACGAACGTGCTGACCGAACAGACGACCATCAAACTCAACGACATGTTGTTGATGAACGGAGCGGAGGCCGTGTTCCACCAGATGAACGTGGCGATGGAAGCAATGACCAGCTCGACGTAGATGCCAGCGAAACTGATGATGATGCGGTGCCATTTGTTCGGCAGTTTCCAGGCGTCGGAGACGTTGCAATACATCGCTGGCGACAGGCACAAAAAGAGCAGGCCCATCTCGTGGACCTCGCCACCGAACGCTTTACAACTCAGGCCGTGCCCGAATTCGTGGATCACCTTGACGACCGCAAGGGCACCCCAGAGGTAGACGATCGTCTTGATGTTGAAGAAGGCGTGGTAGTCGGGCAACTTGCTCAGGAAAACCTGGAAGTTGGTCGTGACGAGTGTCGCGGCCGAGAGCATCAGCAACACGCTCGCGGCAAAGAACCAGGTCGTGAAGATCCAGCGCAGATAGGGCAACATCCACGACAGGATCCGATCCGGGTCGAAGACCGGAACCTTGATGTAGAGAATGTTGGTGAACGTCTGCATCCACTCGCTGCGTTTGCGTTTCTTTCGACGCTCGTACAGTTGGGTGCCGGACCGAGGCGATTCGTTGAGAACCAGTCCCGCCAGAAGCAACTGCTGGGCGAACGCTTCGAGGTCTTCCAGACGCAGACGATCCGGGCGATACTCCTGCTCGTAAGCCTTTTGCGCATCTTCGAGTGTGTGCTGACCGTCGAAGAGCGTGAGCAGGTAACGCTCATACTCCTTGATGCGATAGTATCGCAGGCTGACGGGATCTTTCAGGACGTAGAAGGTCTTGCCCTCGTACTTCTGCGCCTCGATGACGACATCGGGGCGGAGACGAAGGCGAAGTTGTTTCCGTCGTTCCAGGTCCGCAGCTGCACTCGCCATCGGCTCCTCCGCGCGATCATCAACGGGTCAGCCAGCGGCGCGGGGACCAGGCGGCGGCGCGGGCGGATCGATCGGCACCACGATGGTGGCCGTACTCCCCGGAACGAGCCAGGCCGGCACCTCGTCCAGTTCCGCCCAGACACGAACCTGCAAGGTGCTGCTGTCCAGGGTCTGCTCGACGAGAACGAGGGTGGCCGGAATCCGTTTCGTGATCTCCTCGCGATCCGGCATCGACCAGACCAGAACCTTGCCGTCCTGCGTACCGGTCACCGCGAAGCGGCAGTCGGGGGCGAAGGCTCCGCAGGTGCTGCTGCTGTTCCAGAGGAATTGGCGAATCTCCGCGCCCTGGCCGTGGATGGCCGGCGTCCGCCAGAGTTGCAGCCGATTCTCGGTGCCGGTCGTCAGGATGGTCTTGCCGTCGGGCGCGAACAGGGCGAACCGGCTGAACGTCGAGGCTCCCGTGGTCGTTTGCAGGACGCCCTCGATCTGTCGGTCCCGCAGCGACTGGATGCGGAGTTCCTTGCCCTGCTCGAAGAGGACACGCTGGCCGTCACTGTTGATGTGCGGCACTTCACCCGAGCGATGCTCGAACTCCTGCACGCGCTTCAGGGGGTGATTCCCCTCGACCGCCCAGACTGCGATGGTGCTGTCCCGACCACTGGAGACCAGTACGCCGGGCGCGGCAAACGAGAGCGCGGTGATGGCCGCTCGATGAGCCCCGGTGTAGACCTGCTCCTTCTTTCGGGTGGCGACGTCCCAGAGAACGATCGAGCGATCGTCCCCGGCCGTGGCACAGAACTTGCCGTCCGGACTGAAGGCGACGGCGTTGACCGCGCCCCGGTGTCGTTCCGACAACTCCACCGGAACCTGTCGCGGCCTGGCGAGATCGAACAGCCAGCAGGAGCCATCGGCGACACCGATCAGCGCGCTGGCCTGCCCTGCGCCAGCGGGCGTACAGGCGACGGAGCGAACCGCCGCACCGAAGGGGCCGATCTCCCAGAGCATCCGTCCCCCCGCGTCCGGGGCCCAGCCGCGGACGGTGCGATCCTCGCTGCCGGAGACGATGACCGGAGCGGCGGTGGCGCTCACGGCGACGCAGTTGACCTCCAGATGGTGGCCGGTCAGGATCGCCGCCGGGGTGTCCGGCCGACTCGCCTCGACGACCACTTTCATCCCGCGGCGCAGGAAGTTCGTCTGTTCGATGCCGATCAGGCCCTCGACGCGCATCCGCTCGGTGTTCAGGATCTGAAGGACCGGATCGAGCTTGCGAACCGAGTCGCCGCTGTTCTTGTAGACCATCTTGATGATGCCGTTCATGCGGGCCCGGATCGCGTGCATGCGCAGCCGTGTGGCCGCCGCACTCAACTCGAGGGCGCTCTTGGAAACGGCGGAAGCCTTGACCTTCGAGTCATAGAACGCCTTCTCCATGCCGAGCCGGAGCGAGTCGAGATCCTCCTTGGCGATGGCTCCAGGTGGCAACTTCTCGTTGTTCTTCAGGCGGAGGCGGTACTCCTGCATCATCCGCTCGGCGGCCATGCGCTCGTTCTCGGTCTGATCGAGCAGGGCCACGGCGACGCCCAGTTCGTCGGTCGCGATCTCGGGGTTGACCAGGGCGACCACGTCGCCGCGCTGGACCCGGTCGCCGATCTGGAGCTTGCGATACATCCGCTGCTCGCGGAAGATCCGGGTCTGCAAGGGAAGTAACGGCATGTTCGGCGTCCAGCGTCGAAACGGCACGCTCTTGCCGAGTACGTCCATCATCTCGACGCCCTCGCGGGCACCGGGCTCGGCCTGAACCGCCAGGAAGGCCATGTCCTGGGTGACCCGCCGTTCAGCGGGGACCTGCTCGCCGGGCTTCACCTCGGTGCCGACGAAGAGGAGCGTTCCCTCGGCCTCGGCACCGATCTCCTGTTTCTCGACGACCAGAAGACGGCCTTCGGGAATGGTCACCGTGCGGCCTGGACCACCGCCCTCCGGATGGTCCCGGACGTGGACCTGCGGGCCAACACCCGGTGGCAGCGCCGGAGCAGCAGGATCGCCGTTCTCGGAGCCGAGGGCGCGGCTGGGCTTCTCGGGCGACCACGTGCCCGCCAGCCAGCCGATCAGGCCGACCGTGGACGCGCATAACACCAGGCAGGTGAAGAGCCAGCGGCCCATGATGGAACTCCTCTCGCGGTCGGGGTGGGCTCAGAAGAAGAAGATCACCTTCTCGTAGACGAATTCCCAGATGCCGTAGAACAGGGCGTAGCCCAGTCGGGCCGGGCCGCAGCGGACCTTGGCGGCGACCTCGGTGCCGGCCACGGTGCCGCCGCGCAGCACTTCCCGCGGCAGACGCTCGGCCGGCGGAATGGTCGGGTCGTCGATCACGACAAAGGCGGTGACGAACGGCTCGGCCTCCGCGCCGTCCTCCTTGCTCGTGGACACCTGACCGGCGATCCGGTGTCGCGGCAGCTTACCGCGATACGACTGCGTCGGGTTGGTGCGGAGCAGGAAATCGACATCGAGAGTATCCTCGCCGAGGTAGTCGTAGGCCTTGAGGATCTGACCGATGTGCTTCTGCGGAATGCGCAGTTCGACCTCATGCGCTCCTTCCTTGGCCGCCAGCACGATCAGCGAATCAGACGGCTTCGACTCGCGGTTGGTCCACTCCAGAGAGTAGCCGCTGTTGACGACGGTCCAGGTGCGGTAGTTCTGTCGCGCCTGGACTTCCGGCGAGAAGCGGGCGAGCTGTTCCGGGGTGAACTCCGGCGCGCGAAGATCGAATCGCCCCGGATTGTTGAGGTCGGCTCCGAGGCGGACGCGCAGGTCATCCAGTTCGGCCTTCTTGGTCAGGTACTTGCGGCGATGCTGCTCGGCCTCGCGGCGATAGCGGGCTTCCTCCCGCGCATCACTGGCGACCTTCTTGGCCTGGTTCTCCGCCTCGTGCCAACTCGCCTCTTCGGCCAGCATCTCCGCCCGGACCTGATTGACTCGCGAGGCCAGTTGCACGTCGAAGAGTTGAACCAGGTTGTGCCCCGGTCCCACCACCTCGCCCGGCTTGACCAGAAAGCGATCGACGATACCCGTCACTGGCGGATAGATCTTGCGCTGGACGACCGGCGACAGGTGGCCGGTCGCGTCCATCTTGAGCGGGTAGGGGACGAACCAGAGGAGCGAGCCGAGGAGGGTCAGACTCACAGCGACGAGCATCATGATCATGCGCGTGCGGCCGCCGACGCCTTCCTGGAGTTTGGCCAGGGGCATCCACAGGAAGCGCAGCGGAATCCGCCGATGCTCGATGGCGTTGTACAGGGCCGGCGTCACATGACGGGCGATGATCTCCAGACGGCCCAGCAACTGGCTCGAATCGTCGGGCGGATCGAAGCACTCCATCACCAGGGCGGCCCGGGCCAGCTGGCTGGGGTCCTTCTGGCGTTCGTCGCGCAGCGGCTGGATGACCAGGAGGCGACTGTGACTCTCGGCCAGGTAGGCGTCGAGAGCCTCCAGAACACGAGACGGAAGGCTGTCCTCGCGGGTGCCGCGGAAGACCAGTTTCTCGCCCCACGCCAGGACCGCGTCGCAGAGCCGACGAAGCAACTGCACCTGGTTGGATCGCTTCTCGACGACGTCCGCTCCGCTGATCGCCTCGACCTGCACATTGCTGCCGTAGCGCAGAGCGACGCTGAGGCGATCGCACTCGATCAGTCGTCGGCCGTCATTGGCCACCAGATAGGCCGCCTCGACCGGGTGGAGCGTCGTGTGGATCTGGCGGACGAACTGCTCCAGGTTGATCCACAGCTGCTGCTGCCCGATCAGGGCTCCCATCTTCTGGTTGCGCTGGTAGCGCGAGGCGACCTCGGCGACCAGGCCCATGAACTGAAGGAAGCCGGGGATGACGTTACCGGGGCGGTTGGGACGCTGCCAGACCTCGATCAGGCCGGTGACCTGGCCGTTGGTGATCACCGGCATGGCCAGCAGGATGAAATCGGTCGGATTGCCGGGCGGTGCCTGGCCCTGGCTCGGTTCGCCGAGCAGGGTGTTCGGCATGACATGGGTCGGCCGGGCCTGATTCAGAGCCAGTTGCACCATCGAGGCTCGGACCTGATGGCGGTTTTGTAGCTCGGGGCGTTCGTCCAGGCCGACTTCCTTCAGGTTGATCTGGCACAACGGCGCGGCGGCCCCTTGCGGCGAGACCAGCCAGACGGAGCCGGACGGGGCCATCAGAGCGTCCAGCAACTTCTTCAACAACTCGCCATAGAATGCCGAGGGGGCGATGTCCTGCTCAGCCAGAGCGGCGGTTTCTTCCAGCAATTTGGCGACGCGTGCCCGTTCGCGATCCACGCTCAGGTTCGGAAGGGCGGGTTGACTCGGGGCGGTTGGCGTCACGGCGCGTCCTCGTCAGGTACTGCGGATCAACAGGCAAGCAAACCTTCTCATCACTGTAAGCGAGCCGATGGTCTGGTTGCAAGACCATCGGCCAAATCTTCGCTACCTTTCGTCTCCGTCCCAGATCCACAACCTCGCTCACCACTCCGCTTCGCGTCGGCGTGATTCCGCCTGGACCAGACGAAGCATGAGGACGCAGGGGTCCACAGGACCGTTCGGCAAGGGCCCGGCGAACCGTTCCGCGGCGGCCAGTTGTAACGCCGGGCCGTGGCAATCTCGCTGCCACAGAGCGACGAAACGAGACAGGGCCCGACCTCGACGCCACAATTCCTGGATGCGAAGATGGCACGCATCGGGATCCTCGGCCGCGTAGAACTCGGCCCAATCAATCAGCCATTCGACCAGGACCCGTGCTTCCTCGTCCCCCAACTCACGGGTCATGGCCTCGTCGTGCAGGATCGGTGCAAGATGAGCTGCTGCGCCCATACCTTCCCCCTCGATCCCCGGCGCATCCCTGCTTCCGGGGGCGGTTCGATTCCCTTCGGCTAGCTTCAAGTTTCCGGGCGTATACCCGGAAGCACAACGTGGGACAACCTCAGTCCCCAGGCGGCCGATCAACGGCCCGGGACGACCTGAATATCATTGCGAACCGCCCGGACACCTGGTGTCAGGCGGGCCATGGCCTCCATCACGGCTCGTTCACGGGCGCTGCCGGCCTGGCCCTGCAACACGAAGCCGTCCTGCTGGCGAACCACCTGGACGGAACTCCCCGTGGACAGGCGCGTCGAGTTCCCGAACATGGTCTGCACCTGCTGACCGACGACGGTCTGCGAAGGCAGGTTCGGCTGAAAGCCCAGAGTCGTGACGTAAGGAATCACGCGATCCATGCCCGCCGAGGAGGCGTAGCTCCCCTGGCCGGTCGCGGTCGTGGCCGTTCCGCCACCGCCGAGGCCGCCGCCGAAATTGTTGCCGCCGAAGCCGCCGGCCGTGGTGGCTCCGCCTCCGCCCAGGCGATTTCCGCCTCCCAGACCGCCCGCCCCGCCCTGTCCCGTCGTTCCTGTCGCGCCGGAAACCGTGTACAGAGGCTGGCCGAACGCGACGGTGGCGCTGGCCTGCGTGTTGCCGACCAGGGAATGCGTGGGCAGACCCTTGGCCAGGGGATAGGCGTAGTTTCGGCCCAGGAAACTCGTGCCGCCGACGGCGTTGGTGTTGGTCGTCTGCGAACCGGTCATCGAGCCTTGCCCGAGCAGACCGCCCCCGGTCAGACTGGTGCCGCCCAGACCGTTTCCGCCTGTTCCGCCCGTTCCGCCGCCCAGGCCACCCCCAGTTCCACCGCCCAGACCACCACCGAGACCGCCACTGCCGCCGATGGTGCTGCCGCGCGAGCCGGTGAAGCTGGTTCCGCCAAGTCCACCAGCACTGCCGATGGTCGTGCCGCCGGTGCCACCGCCGCCGGTGCCGCCGGTGAACTGGGCCTCGGCAGAGGTCGCCAGGAGCAACCCCGAGAGCATCGCCAGACATCCCATCCATCGCCTGCGCATGTTTCGTCTCCTCACCTGTGGAGAACCCGGCCCGTTGATGCCATCGGCAAAATCGTCCCGATTGCTTGAATCGATCCCGGTATCTCGTTGACAGACGCCCCCCGCCCTGTCATCTAGGGTAAACCCGAGAAACGGGAGGGGGTGTCATCCCAACGGCCAGTGTTCCCCCATGATACTCTCTACGTTGGGCCACTGGTCAAGCAGACACTGCTCCACTTTTTTCTGGCGGATTCTTCGCTACCGCAACACCGAGGGTTCTGTCATGCTCCGGTTTCATCCGCTCGCGTTGCTCTTCGGACTCGTGCTGAGTCCATTCGGCCTCCTGCTCGTCGGTGCCTCGGCTGAAGAACCCGCGGCACCGCAGGCCGGGAAGAAGTTTCGCATCATCGTCTTTGGGGCTCATCCCGACGACGCCGAGCTGAAGGCCGGCGGGACCGCCATCAAGTGGGCCAGGCTCGGCCACGCGGTCAAATTCGTCTCGGTCACCAACGGCGACATCGGCCACTGGAAGATGGACCGTGAGGCGCTGGCGAAGCGTCGCCTGGCCGAGGTGAAGGCCGCCGACAGGGTTCTCGGCGTCACGACTGAGGTCCTCGACATCCACGACGGCGAACTGGAACCGACGCTGGAGAACCGCAAGAAGATCACGCGATTGATCCGGGACTGGCAGGCCGACATCGTCATCTCGCACCGGCCGTGGGACTACCACCCCGATCATCGCTACGTCGGCGTCCTGGTCCAGGATTCGGCCTTCATGGTGGCGGTGCCGAAGTTCTGTCCCGAGACGCCGGCTCTGAAGGCCAACCCGGTCTTCCTTTACTCCAGCGATGGATTCGTCAAGCCGTCTCGTTTCAAGGCCGATATCGTCGTCGGGCTGGATGACGTGATCGAGAAGAAGTGGGACGCGATCCACGAACTGGAATCGCAGCTGTACGAGGGCGGTGCCCTGGGGAGCGCGGAGGAATTCCGACTGGTGCCGCCGGCATCGGACGTGGCCGCTCGCAAGGCGTGGCTCCGTGAGAAGCACCGCTGGTCGAAGATCGAGAGTGCCGCCGCCGATCGCTTCCGCGAGGAACTCGTCACCTGGTACGGCCCCGAGAAGGGCCGACGGATCAAGTACGCCGAGGCGTTCGAGATCTGCGAATACGGCCGACGACCCAGCACCGCCGAGATCAAGGTGCTGTTCCCGTTCTTCAACTGACCGCGAAGGCGAGGCTGATCGTGACTACCGTGCGAGCAACCCCTGTGGCCGGCGTCGTCGGTGCCGGCTTCATCGGCCCGGTCCACATCGAGGCTCTGCGCCGGCTCGGCATCCCCGTCGCGGGTCTGGTCGGCTCGAGTCCGGAGAAGGGCCGGCAGGCCGCCGAGCGACTTGGTCTGCCGCGCTCGTTTGACACACTGGCGGATCTGCTGGCCGATCCCGCCGTCACGGTCGTTCATCTCGCCTCGCCGAACCACCTGCATTACGAGCAGTGCAAGGCGGTCCTCGCGGCGGGCAAGCACGTCGTCTGCGAGAAGCCGCTCGCCCTGACGAGCCGCGAGACGGCCGAGCTGGCGGCCCTCGCTCGCTCGGCGAAGTCGGTCGCCGCCCTGTGCTACAACGTGCGGTTCTACCCGCTGTGTCACGAGGTCCGCCAGCGGATCGCCGACGGCCTGCTCGGCCGGATCTACCACGTCACCGGCTCGTACGTCCAGGACTGGCTGCTGCATGACACCGACTTCAACTGGCGCGTGCTGGCCGATCAGGCGGGACCATTGCGAGCCGTCGCCGACATCGGCACCCACTGGCTCGACCTTGTCACCTGGATGACCGGGCTGCCCGTCGAGGCAGTCTGTGCCGACCTGCGAACGTTTCTGCCGATACGTCAGCGGCCGCGCGGCTCGGTCGAGACGTTCTCGGGCAAGCAGGGCCGACCGGCCGATACCGAGCCCGTGACCATCGACACGGAGGATTATGGCTCGATCCTGCTCCGCTTCGGTGGCGGCGCAAGCGGTGTCACGACGGTGTCACAGGTGGCGGCAGGGCGGAAGAACTGCCTGCGCTTCGAGATCGCCGGATCGAGGGCGAGCGTCGCCTGGAACAGCGAACGGCCCGAGGAACTCTGGCTGGGCCATCGCGATCGACCGAACGAGCTTCTCTCACGCGATCCGGCCCTGCTCACGCCGTTCGCCCGGAGATGCTCGAACTATCCCGGCGGTCATGCCGAGGGCTTTCCCGACACGTTCAAGCAACTGTTCCGCAGTGTCTACGACTACATCGCGGCCGGCGACTTCCAGACCCCCCGGCCGTTCCCGACGTTCGACGATGGCCATGCGGAAGCCCTTCTATGTGAGGCGATCCTGGCCAGTCAGCGGCAGGGCGGCTGGATGACCGTGCCGACTTGACCACTCGCCGGGCGGGTCGGACAATGGCCTCGGAAGCACGACGGCGTTCTGTCAGAGCCGCGCACGCAGCGAGCCGCAGGCGAGCGGAGTAAGCGCACCGAGGCCCGGACGTGCAGGCTTGGGGGCGATGACTCCGCCCTGTCGTGTAGGTGGTGGTGCGCTTACTCCGCTCGGCCTGCGGCCTCGCTGCGTGCGCGGCTCTGACAACCCTTCACGGAGGCGAAGCGATGGCCAGGGACACGACCGATTCCTCGACCGATGCCGTTCCCCTGCTGGAGCCAGGCGACCGCCTGACGCGCGCGGAGTTCGAGCGCCGCTATGAGGCCATGCCCGGTGTCAAGAAGGCCGAGCTGATCGAAGGAGTCGTTTACATGCCCACGCGGGTGCGACATCGCCATCATGCGCGACCCCATTCTGGCCTTGGTGGCTGGCTCGCACTGTATGCCGAGATGACCGCCGGTGTCGAATCGGGCAACGGAGGCACCCTGCGCCTGGACAACCTCAACGCCCCGCAGCCGGATGTCTACTTGGTCATCCGGCCCGAGTGCGGCGGCCAGGCACGCATCAGCGCGGACGACTACATCGAACACGCGCCCGAACTCGTCGCCGAAATCTCTGCGTCGTCGGTGAGCATCGACCTGAACACGAAGCGGGACGTTTACGCCCGGACGGGAGTCCGTGAGTACCTCGTCTGGCGAGTCGCCGACGGCGTCCTCGACTGGTTCGTCCTGCGCGGCGATCGCTACGAGCCGCTGCCACTGGGGGCCGACGGCCTGTTCCGCAGCGAGGTCTTTCCCGGACTCTGGCTCGATCCCGTCGCGATCCTCGGCGGCGATGGACCGCGGAACCTCGCCGTACTTCAGCAGGGCCTCGCCAGCCCGGAACACGCCGCGTTCGTACAACGGCTCCAGGCGGGTCGATCCTGACCCTGTCCCGAATCCTTTCCACGATTCCCGTGCTTCACCCGGAGACACGTCATGTTGACCTCTCGTCGGACGCTCGGTTCGCTGATTCTGCTCGCGATGCTCCTGGGCGGCCTCCAGGCCGCTCCGCCCCTGCCGCTGGATCTGGTCCCGGAACAGGCCTGCATCGGCATCACCATTCGCAACCTGGACGAACTGAAGAGCAAGAGCGACAAGCTCCTCAAGAAGGGGAACGACCTGCCGCGTTTCTCCGAGCTGTTCGACTGGGCGTACAAGGAACTGAAACTGGGCTGGCCGGTAGATGAGAAGGCCGCGGCGGCGCTCCTGTGTACGAGCGGAAAGCTGGGCGGTTTCGCCGCCGACGCCGACCCGCAGCAGAACTTCACCATCGGCACGATTCTCCCGTTCGCGAACCTGGAAACCGTGACGAAAGCGTGGAAGATTCAGCCGGACGACCTCAAGGGAGGGAACATCGTGGCGGTGCCCGGCAACGTCTTCGACCGACGGTTCGGCCTGAGCCAACTCGCCGTCAAGGACCGGCACGCCTACCTGGCCGGGTCGAAGGAAGCCGTCGCGGCGTGGCTCCAGGCGAAGACGCTTCGCCAGTCGCTTCCGGCCGGCACCGTCAAACGCCTCGACGCGGCCGACGGCCTGTTCTACCTCGGGCCGCCGTTGCTCAAGGTGGCAACGAAGCATATGAACGTGGAGTGGACGCCGGACAACCTCAGCACGAAGGAGAAGGAAGCTCACCGCCGGATCGCACGGGCCATGCTCGAGGCCCGCCAGGTACTCGCGTCGTTCCGCCTCGACGACGGTATCGGCCTGGACTTCCGCATCGGTTTCGATCCGGCCGGCAAGGAGTCGCAGGCCCTGCTCAAGGCGTTCAACACCGGCCAGCAGACCTCCAGCCTGGCCGGTCTGCCCGTGGCGGGGCCGGTCGTCGCGGCCTACGCCTCGGCCGGCGGAGCCGGCGACAATCTCGATCTGGCCCGGGTCGTGACCACCGAGTTCTGGCTCGGCTGGCGGCACGGCTCGTTCTTCCTCGAATCCGACGCTCCGGTCATCCGCAGCGTCCTGGGTCGGCTCTACGGCAAGGTGAAGTCCTCGCGTGCGGCCCTGTACACGACGACCGAGAAGGCGAAGGTCGGCCCGCTCGCCCTGGTCGCCATCTTTGAGCCGAAGGACACGGCGGCCCTGGTCAAGGAGGTGCGTCAGATGGCCCGCCTGGCCGATGTCAAGGCGTTCGAGCCGAAGGGCGCGGCCGGCCAGGCCGAGATTGCCAAACTGGTCCAGGATCTCGGGGCCGATGATTTCGACACTCGCGAGGCCGCCTCGACGCAGCTGGCCCTGATCGGCGCACCCGCCCTGGAGGCCCTGACGAAGGCCGAGAAGTCCGACGATGCCGAGGTGCGCCGCCGGGCCGGCGACCTGCGCACGGCGATCGAACAGGTGGCCAATCTGCGCAAGCAGGAACTGGCGAAGGGGCTGCTCAAGCAGGCGTTCCATCCGCAATTCGCCTTCAAGGAGAAGGCCGAGGAGCGCGGCGGCGTGCCGGTCCACCACCTGGGCCTGGCGTTCGAGGCCGACGACGCTCCCTTCGCCGTCTGGTTCAAGGATCTCTTCGGCCCGGACTGGAACCGCATCCGGCTGGCCATCGTCGGTGACAGGCTCGTGGCACTGGTCGGCTCGGACCTCGGTCTGCTCGATCAGGCGATCGCCAACGTCCAGGCGGGCAAGCCGGGGCTGGAGGAGGCTCCCGCCCTGGCTGCTTTCCGCAAGCAGGTCGGCCCGGATCGCCGTGTCGAGGCCCACGTCGCCCTGCGGATGGTCCAGCAACTGGCGACTCCGGCCGACAAACTGCCGAAGGATTTCAAGCCGTCGGCGACGCTCAGTTCGGTCGCCCTGCGAACGGGGCCGGCCGACGTGAGTATCGATTTCTGGGTGCCGGCCGACGCGATCGACGATGGCATCTACTGGTTCCGATGAGGAGGAGAACGAGCCATGCAGCTGGGATTCGTCAGCGCCCTGTTTCCCGAGTGGAGCCTGGAGGAGGTGCTATCCTTCGCCCGGGACGAGGGATTTGCCTGCGTCGAGCTGATGTGCTGGCCGCCGGGCGGAGCCGAGCGGCGCTACGCTGGTGTCACTCACTTCGATGTCAGCGGCCAGCTCGCCGACAAGGTGCGACAGGCCCAGGCGCTGACGCATCAGTACGGCGTGGCCATCTCCGGACTCGGCTACTATCCGAATCCGCTTCATCCGGATGCAGAGCATCGCCGGCACGTCGGAGATCACCTGCGCAAGGTCATGGACGCGGCGGCGGCTCTCGGTGTCGGAGTCGTCAACACGTTTATCGGCCGGAACGCGCAGCAGTCGATCGAGGCGAACTGGCCGCTGCTGCGCGAGGTCTGGCCGCCGCTGGTCAAGCACGCGGAAGATCTCGGCCTCAAGCTCGGCATCGAGAACTGCCCGATGCTGTTCAGTCTCGACGAGTGGCCCGGCGGAACGAACCTGGCCATCTCTCCGAGCGTCTGGCGACGACTGTTCGCGGAGATCCCAAGTCCGCATTTCGGCCTGAACTTCGATCCGTCGCACCTGGTCTGGCTGTTCATCGACGCCGGCCGAGCGATCCGCGAGTTCGGCTCACGGATCGTCCATTTCCACGCCAAGGACGTGTGGATCGATCACGAGAAGCTGTATCAGGAAGGGACGCTGGGTCTGGGCTGGCAGAAGCCGAAACTGCCGGGAATGGGGCACGTCCGCTGGTCGGAGGTGTTCGCGGCCCTGACCGATGTCGGCTACCACGGCCCGGTCTGCGTCGAGGTCGAGGACCGGGCCTACGAGGGCAGCCTGGAAGATCGCAAACGCTCGCTGCGGCAGAGCCTGCGATTCCTGCGGCAGTGGGTGTAAGAGCCGTTCTGACTTTCTAACTTTTTTGGACTGCGGCGATCCTTCGCCGCTCTGGCTTTCTCACTTCGGAGGGTGACCGCCCACCAAGTCAGAAAGTCAGAGCGGCGAAGAATCGCCGCAGTCCAAAAAAGGGAGAACAGCGCCCTTCTGTCACCGACTCCCAACCAGGTAATCCGCCTCGTCCAGATCGACGTTCAGAACCTGCACGCCATCGCGGTACTCCCCGGCCTTGATCGGCTTGCCCGACAGACTCCGGAAGGTGAGCTTCGCTGGCGTTCGCACGCGCAGGGTTAGGTTCTTCTGTGGCGTGTCGGTCCAGTTGACGAGCGTCAGGACCGACTTGCCGTCGGCCTTCTCGCGCAGGATCGCCTCGACGCCGGCCACGCTGCACTCCACGTCCGGAATCAACGTCGTTCCCGTGATCCCCAGACGAACCAGCTTCGTGGCCGGCTCGCTGAAGTCGGTCGGGTTGTAGACGGTGTGCCGGCCGCCTCGCGCCCACGGGATCGTCTTGAGCGCCGTGCGGTAGTACGACAGACCGGCCAGCGTGCCGATCGCGATCGCCTTGCCCTTGCCCAGTTCACGCACCGTCGCCGCCGGCTTGCCGTCCTTCCAGGTCGCGACCACCTTCGCGTTCGGGCCAGCCGTCAGTACCTGCTTCATGCCGATGGCCGGCACCTGGCCGCCATCGATCGTCAACGTGTCGATCGCCTCGGTCAGCGGAAGTTCGAGCAGCGTTCGCACCACGGCCAGGTTCTTGCTCGTCGTCACGCTGGTGAGCCCCAGCAGATCGAGCAGGCCGCGTTCCGCCTCGTTGAACTCATTGCGATGACCGAGCCCCCCCGTCGCGACGAGGACGCCACCCGCCTCGACCCACGCCCGCAGTTTCGGGAGAATGCGCGTATCGACCCACTCGCCAGCGAAGTAGACGACGCCGTACTGAGCCAGGTCGTTCCGCTCGGCGATGTCGTCCTCGGTGATCACGTCCACGGCGTGCTGCGTGTGCCGCAGAGCCAGGTAGAGCATCTGCTGCTCCTTCCGGCACAGGATCTGATTCACCTTCGCCGGGGCGTTCTGACACTGCCGGGTGAACGGATCGTCCTTCTTCTCAACCATCAGGCGGGATTCGTGGAAGTCGTTCGCCTTGCCGGTGATGACGGCCACCTTCGCCGGTCGTGTCTTGCCGTTGACGAGCAAATCCTCGACGGCCGTCGTGTCGTGGATGGATTCGTGCAGTGCCTGCCAGGTGTCAGTCGCTCCCCAGCGGACGTAGTTCTCCGTGAACTTCTCCTCCGGTCCGACCCAGAAGCTGTCGATGTGCTTCGCACCGGCCCCGGCGGCGAAGAGCATGTTCCGTCGCAGGAAGCCGGCCAGCTGGCCCGGACTGTGCGGCATGACGTAGAAGTGGATCGGCAGGTTGTGGTACTTCGCTCCGCAGCGCATCTGGGCGAACATGAACGAGATCATCTGCGGCACTTCCGGCACGCTGAAGATGTAGTCCTCAGCCCAGATCATGCTCATGCCGCGCGCCTTGAAGAGGTCCACCCACTGGTAGACCGGACCATAACAGAGGGCCAGGTGGTGCGGCGAGTAGTTCGCCCCGGTCAGCACCTTCGGCCCGAACTTCTGCTCGACCGTCGCGGTCATTTTGCGGAAGTCGCCGAAGCGTTCATGCTCGTTGAACAGGTTCGAGTACCACCCGAGTCGGCCCTCGCCCGAGCCGGTCAATGTCGCCTTCTCGATCGGCAAGCCGAGATCCTTCGCGGTGACACCACGCTGTCGCAGCCAGGCCTGGAACTTCGCCTGGTTGGCCGGGTCCTTGAAGTTGATCTGCCCCAGGCCGATCTCGTCGCCGAAGCTGACGACGTGGAGTCGTTCGCGATCCGCGCCTTTCAGTCTGGCCGAGAGTTGCTCGATCGCCGGGATCGAGCCGTAATGCTGTGCGACGTTATCGGGCCGTAGGGCCGGCAGCGTCGCGGGCAGTTCCGTGTTGTATCCCAGGCGATTCTTCAGGTTCGTCACCCAGCCCTCGGAGCCGGCGAACGCTCCGTAGAAGCGCAGGAGGCGAGCTTGCTTGCCGGCGTCGGCCGTGCGCCAGCCCTTGCTCGCGGCCAGGATCTCCTCGGCCCAGACGCGGCTCGGCTTGACGACGGCCTTCCGATCCCAGGTCACGTCGATCGGCACGACGAACGCCTCGTTCGGATGAAGCGTGAACTGGCCGACCAGGTCCTTGCCGGCCGCGTCGCGCGACACCTCGACGGAGATGCTGCCGCCCTGGAAGTTCGCCGTGATCCCCTCGTCGTGGACGAGCCGGCAGAACGGCCCGATGTCGGTCCAGTCGCTCCACGTATTCGGCGCGAGCGGCCCGGTCGCCGGCACCTTCATCGACGCGCCGCCGTAGTTCGGCTGGAAGTGGCCACCCCGGTTCAGGGCCAGCTGCAACGGGCGATCGCCGTGCTTGAAGCGCAGGAACAGCTTCGTCGCGGCCAGGGCCTCGTTGGCGAACGGAGTGCCCACGGCGTACGGCTTGAAGCCGACGTAGTTGTCGGCCGGGTTGGTCGTCAGCAGGACGAAATCGATGAAGCGATCGCCGCCCGGCTTCGGATTGGCCAGCGTGGTCAGCACGATCTCGGCCGGCCCGGCGGCGAGATCGACCAGCGTCGTCGGTGCCTCGGCCGTGTCATGATCGACGCCCCACGGCCACCAAAGTTCGTCGCTGACGCCGCTGAAGCTCCACAGACGCGGCGTGCCCTTCTTGCCGTAGTCGTGGCTGAACTTGACCTTGCCGCCCTGGCGGACCTCGACCCGGTGGAGGTAGTTGAAGTAGGGCGGGGCCTGGTACTTGCTCCAGACGCGGTACTTGCCCGCCGCCGGGATTGTCACCGCCTGGACGGCGACGGACCCGGCACTGTCAGTGGGAGCCCCGAGGCAGCCGCCATGCGTCATCCACATGCCGCCGTAGCTGTGACTGCCGTACGAATCGTCCTGGTGCGTGACGCGCCAGCCCTTCTCGTCGCGCGGCGTGAACCTCTCGCCCTCCGCAACGATGACTGTTGGCGTCTCCTTCGCCGGCTTCGGTTGTGCAACCAGCAAGAGTGCGGGAGGGATCGAGAGGAGGAAAACGAGCAGCAAACGTGGCATGGCAGGATCTCACGAGCCTAGGGGAGCAACGAGGTGAAGAACTACCCAGCCAACGACGAGGTGTCCAGCAGAAAGCCGGGAGGGCGGAATCTTTCCTTCATCGAGAGCATTGTCGCTGGTACGATGATGGTGAGGCGAGCGACCCGGGAAGTGGGGGCAGGCATGGCGAAATCCGACGGCGACGCGGAGGGCAAGAAGAGCAATGCGGACCCGGCGGCCGTCGCCAGTCGCATCCTCGGCAACATCGAGAAGGTGATCATCGGCAAGCGGGTGCCGATCACGCTGGCCCTGGTCGCCTACTTCTGCGA